>NZ_JANMWY010000026.1:0-2808 GCF_031380695.1 Sphingomonas sp.
CCGACCGGGGGCAAGGTGCGGGTCGGCTTGGGCAGCGTCGCGTCGACCTTGGGCGCAGCCGCCTTGGTCACGCCGGTTTCGGCATAATCATCGCGCTTGCCCGGCGACAGGGTGATCGTCAGCGGCGGCCGCGTCAGCCACTGCTTCATCGCCGCCTGCACGCGCGCCGGAGTCACGGCGGCATAAGCGGCGAGCGTCGTTTTGTAAAAATCGCTGTTGGCGGCATAGGTTTGCCCTTCGGCCAGCGACACCGCCTTGCCGCCGAACCCGCCGACCGACTCCAGCCCGCGAATCCGCCCGGCGACTTCGCGCATCACCGCGCGTTGCACTTCGTCCCGGGTCGGCCCCGTGGCGATCATTCCGGCCAGTATCGCGTCGGCCTTCGCCACCACCAATGCCGGATCGATGCCGGGCTTGGCGATGACCTGCGTCGAGAAAATGCCCGCGCGCTGCAGCGTGCTGTTGCTCGCGCTGACGCTGATCGCGACCTTCTGCTCGCGCACCAATGCCTTGTCCAAGCGTGAGCTGGCCAGCCCGCCGAGGATCGACGCGCCGACATCGAGCGCCGCCATCTGCGGCGACAGCAGCCCCGGCACCGCCCAGTTGCGCGACACGATGGTGAACGCCAGCGCATCCTTCAGCGCGACCTTCTTCGGCGCGGCCAGCGTCGGCACGCTCGCCATCGCCGGGCGGTTTACCGGGCCGCGTGCGATGTCGCCAAAATACCGCTCGACCATCGGCCGCGCCGTCGCGGCGGTCGTGTCCCCGGCGATCACCAGCACGGCATTGTTGGGGCCGTATTTGTCGCGGAACCACTGCTTGACGTCGGCCAGGCTGGCGGCGTCGAGGTCGGCCATCGAGCCGATGGTGGTGTGGTGATAGGGATGGCCCGGCGGAAACAGCCCTTCGAACAACGCATATTGGGCCAGGCCGCCGGGACTGCTGTCACCTTGCCTTTTCTCGTTCTGGACGACGGCGCGCTGGTTATCGAGCACGCCCTGGGTGACCGCACCGAGCATATGGCCCATGCGATCGCTTTCCATGAACAGCGCCCGCTCCAGCGCCCCGGCCGGCACCGTCTGGAAATAATTCGTGCGGTCGTAACTGGTCGTGCCGTTGTAATCGGTCGCGCCGATGTTCTGCAGGTAGGTGAAGAAATCCCCCGGCAGATTCTCCGTCCCGTTGTACATCAGATGTTCGTACAGATGGGCAAAACCGGTCTTGCGCGCCGGCTCGTCCTTCGACCCGACATTATACCACACGCTGACCGCGACGACCGGCGCCTTGTGATCCTCATGGACGATGACCGTCAGCCCGTTGGGCAGGCGGAACATCGTGTGCGGAATGCTGATCTCGCGGACCAGCGCCGGGATCGGCACCGACGGCGCGGGCGCGGCGAACGCCGGCGTGGCGAGCGCGGTCGCGGCGAGCAGGGCGGCAAAGGTCGAACGCATGGGATGGCACTCCGGATAAGGTCGTGGCGACCCTAACGGCTAGCCCAATCCGCGCAATCGACGGTTCGAGCGATCGCCTTGCTGAGTGACCAGCGGTCGCCCCAGTTCGACCAACGGCGGTTATATATGGGTCGCTCGCAACGACGATAAAATCGAACCGAAAACGCGTCTAGCGTGCCTTGGGCGCCGCCGCTGCCGCGTTGGCCGGTAACCCGCCCATCTCGGTCACCAATTTCTTGTAGGCGTCGAGATAGGCCAGCACGATGACCTGCCCGATCTCGGTATTCTGGTAACCGGCCGCGCCCGCCGCGGCGAACCCGCCCCAATAGGATCCGCCGCCGCCGGCGAAGCTCAGGTCGCGCTTGCGGAAATAGCCCTGGGTCAGCGCTTCTTCCTCGGTCGTGCGGGCGTTGACCAGCGACAGCGTCACCGTTGCCTCGCCCTTCTTGACGTTGATGCCCCCGGCCAGCCCGCCGATCACTCGCCCGGCCCCGCCGAACATCCCGCCGAGCGCCCCGCCGAGCGCGCCGCCGACGCCGCCGCCGCCCGAGTTCTTGTTGGTCGAGACGATATCCGGCTGCAGAAAATAGTCCGCCGCCTTGACCTGTCCCTTGCCCAGGTTCGATCCGCGCTGCAATTCGCCCTGATCTGCCATCGCCCGCTCCATCGCCCGGTTCTGCATCGACCGTCCACGGTTGACCAGGCCGAAGCAGCCCGACTGCTGCACGAAGATCTTGAGGATCGCCTCGGGGCTGCCCAGGTTCAGCTCACGCCACCACTGATTGTCCGGCTCGACGATTGCCAGCGTGCCCAGCCGCTTGGTGCAGCGGGGGATTTCGCTCTGGCCGGTCAGCTGGTCCTTGTGACCCGAACTGGCATCGGTCTGGCGCTGGGCAAGTGCGGGTGCGGCGGTAATCGATGCCGCGACGATGGCAAACATGGCGATATGACGCATGATGAAGTCCCCCTGTTGTGACGGGGCCATAACATCGCCCGCCGAGTCGGTTCAACGCCGGACCTTCCACCTCGCCGGGAAAGGCTCTAACGGCACCGCGACATGACCGACCTCGACCGCATCCGCAATTTCTCCATCATCGCCCATATCGACCATGGCAAGTCGACGCTTGCCGACCGGCTGATCCAGCGCACCGGCGGCCTGACCGAGCGCGAAATGTCGGCCCAGGTGCTCGATAATATGGACATCGAGAAAGAGCGCGGGATCACGATCAAGGCGCAGACCGTCAATCTCGAATGGGTCGCCAAGGACGGGCTCAACTACACCCTGAATCTGATGGACACCCCCGGCCACGTCGACTTCGCCTATGAAGTCAGCCGCAGCCTCGCCGCGTGCGAA
>NZ_JANMWY010000112.1:0-1726 GCF_031380695.1 Sphingomonas sp.
GGGTGGGACAACGGCACCGAGGCAACATGATCGACAATTGCATCAATAGGCTGCTGAATTGCTCGGGCGGCGAGCTTGGCAACGGAATGGTGATGAATCGGAATGCATTAACTTCATTGAGCGCCTCGCCGCGGCTCGTCCCGGTTCCTTGAACGTCCGGCAAAGGAAGCGCTTGAGGAATTGATGATGAAGATTGTTCTCGCATTTGCCTTAGTCGGCATCGCCGCTTGCGGTCAGATACCGCAGCCGCGCGATGCCCAAGCCGAGAAGGTAGCACGAGAACAGGCCGAGCTCCACGCCTTGCTCGACAAGGCCAAGGTACCGCACGCGTCCCCCGCCAAGCCTCGATGATCCTGCACGTGGCGAGGGCCGCCAAACGCCTTTACGCCGACGAGAACGGCAACAGTCTGGCGCTGTTCGCCATGGCCCTGCCGATGGTCATTGGCGCGGTTGGCCTGGCGGTCGATACGGCGCACTGGATCGTCCTCAAGCGACAGTTGCAGGCCGTGGCGGACTCGGCGGCGATGAGCGGCAGTCTGACGGCGATCAAGGGCGGCGACATCGACTATGCGGTCGATGACGATGCCAGCCGCAATCGCGGCAAGATCGAGAACATGCAGACGCGCGCGACGCTGTCCCCCGAGAACCGTCCCGGCGATCCCTATGCTGTCGCGGTGAAAATCAGTGCCCCCGCCGGTCTGTCGTTCGCATCGCTGTTCATGTCGAAGCCGCTGATCGTCTCGGCCTCGGCGACGGCGACGATGATCGAGACGCAGGATTTCTGCGCCTTCGCGCTCGACGGGTCGGACGAACCGGGAATTAGCATCGACCCCAACAGCAAGGTCGAAAGCGACTGCGGCATCGCGACCAATTCTTCCGCACCCGACGCCGTGCGCGGCGACGCGTCGTCCCAGTTCGCCGCGCGCAAGCTGTTCGCCGTCGGCGGGATCGTCGGCACCGGGACCGGCAGCGGCGGACGGGTCAAACCCTATTCGCTCGCCCAGAGCGACCCGGGTGCCGACGTCAAGCTGCCCGACATTCCCAACACCGGCTGCCCCAACATGACCGTCAATCCGGGGTCGAACGAGGTCCAACTCCAACCTGGATGCTTCGGCAATCTCGCTCTCAACGGCAAGGTCCGGCTCAATCCCGGCAATTACGTCCTCAATCGCGGCAACGTCGTGTTCGGCCCGAAGGCCGAAGTCACGTGCGACGGCTGCACGATATTCCTCACGAGTCAGGACGCCGATGCGTCACCGACCTCGATCGGGCGCGCTACGCTCGATCCCGCAGCCAATGTCCAGATGTCGGCACCGTCGGACGGGCCCTATAGCGGGCTCCTGATGGTCCAGGATCGCCGCGCCGCGCCCGAAGTGAAGGGCGAGGAGAATATCATCGCCGGCAACGCCAATTCGAAACTCGACGGCATCCTCTATTTTCCGTCACAGACCCTGCGTCTCGATGGCAGCGCGTCACCGGACATGAAATGCGCACGACTGATCGGGCGCAAGCTGATCCTTCAGGGCCACATCCTGATCACGCAGGGCTGCACCGCCGACAAGGGTAAGCTCAAGCTGTCGGGCGCGGAAGTAAAGCTGGTCAGCTAACCGCCGGCGTCGCCGTGGCAATTGTCGTCAGGGCATGCAGGCGAGGCCGGTCCCATCGGGATCGAGTTCATGGTGATAGCCGGGGCGGCCGGCCATCAGCGGCGCCTTCCCGGCCGCGC
>NZ_JANMWY010000113.1:0-4609 GCF_031380695.1 Sphingomonas sp.
CGCAGAGGAAACTGGCGAAAGTGAAGCAGATCACGGCGATGACCAGAAGCCGCTTGCGACCGATTTTGTCGGCGAGCCAGCCGGCGATCGGGATGGCGATCGCCGCCGCGACGATATAGCTGGTCAGTACCCAGTTGATGCTGTCCTGGGTCGCACCGAGGCTTGCCTGCATGTGCGGCAGGGCGACATTGGCGATGGTCGTGTCGAGCACTTGAATGAGGACCGCGAGCATCACCGCGATCGTAACCAGCGTTCGCCGGCCCGGCTCTAGCGCATGGGGCTCATCCATCAGCGCGACGGTTCGAGCTGGACCTCAACCCTGGCGGACAGGCCGGCGATCATGTCGCGCGGCGGCGCCTCGTCGAAGCAGACGCGGACGGGCACGCGCTGGGTCACCTTGACCCAATTACCATTGGCGTTCTGTGCCGGGAGCACCGAAAATTCGCTGCCCGTGCCCGAACCGATGGTGCAGACATGGCTGCGCACTTTGAGCCCCGGATAGGCATCGAAGCTGATCGTCGCGGGCAGGCCGACGCGCATCCGCGCAAGGTCGCCTTCTTTGAAATTGGCTTCGACCCACGCGGCCTTGTCGCGGACGATCGACAGCATGGACAGGCCGGTGATCGCGGTCTGGCCGACGAGCAAGCGGTCGGCCTTGGCAATCACACCGTCCGAGGGAGCATGGACCACGGCGTGTTGAAGGTCGAGCTGGGCCTTGGCTATCGCGGCCTGGGCGGCGGCGACCTGAGGCTGGGTACCATCGGGCGCGATCGCGGCGGTTGCATTGGCGGCGCGAGCGTGGGCGTCGGCAAGCTGGGCGCGGGCCTTCTCGACCTCGTTGATCGCGTCGTCATGCGCTGCACGGGTCGTGAAGCCCTGCGCGAGCAGTTGATTCTGGCGAGCAAGTGCCCGCTGTGCGATGGCGAGATTGGCCTCGCCGCCGACGATGTCGCCCGACATGCCCGACGCCTGGGTGCGGAGCTGGATGGTCTGAAGCTGCGCGGCGGCGAGTTGCGCCTGGGCATTGGCGAGTGCGACTTGAAGCGGTGCCGGATCGACGCGGAACAAGATGTCGCCGCGCTTGATCCGCTGGCCCTCGCGGATGTTGACCTCGATCACCGGGCCGTTGACCTGGGTGCTGATCGAGGTGATGTCCTGCTTGACATAGGCATTGTCGGTAGACACCGACTTGCCACTGTTGAGCCAGATCCAGCCGCCGACAAGCAGGATGATCAGCGGCACCGAGATCAGCAGCATGATGCGCTTCGGGCTGCGCTTGGGCGCTACCGGCGTGTCGGTCTCGCCCGGCGAGCGAACATCGTCGAACGCGCCAAGATTTTCCTGACGAACTTCGGCTACTTGGCCGCGGTCCAATTTCTTCATCTGGTTCATGCGGAAACCCGGCAGTGCGTTTCGGTCAGCTGGGACAAATTATCCCGGATACGAGCCAATCCCGAGCGCACGGCGTCGATGTGCGCCATTTCCAGCCCATCGAACGCCTCGGCGGACAACTCGGTTGCAATGGTGCGAAGCTTCTCCAGCAGCGGCTCTGCCGTCGTGGTCAATTTAAGGAGCCATGCCCGTCGATCCGACGGATCGCGCTGGCGCTCGACCAACCCGGCCTCTTCCAGCCGGTCAACGATGCGGCACAGCGTAATCGGCTCGATGTCTAGCAGTTCCGCCACTTCGACCTGCCGCAGCAAGGGCGAGACCGACAGGCGTAACATCAGCCGCCACTGGGCCCGCGTCACGCCCAATTTCAGCGCGCGGCGGTCAAAGGCCCGCCGAACAATGTGCGCTGTTTCGGCAATTTCCCAAGCAAGATGTTCAGAAGGCATAAGCCCCCATATAATAAGGGGGCTTATTATGTCAAGACTTAGCGGCTAGCTCTTGTGCCACGCTCCGCTTCGCGCCATCCGGAGCCATGACTCGATCCGAAGACATCCCCGCGCTCCTAGACGCGCTTGAGGAAATATACCGCACGTCCGTCACCAACCTTCGCGCTGGCCTTACTACCTATACGCGCGATGCCACCCGTCCCGACCGTGCGGCCCGGGCCAACGGTGCCTTCGCCTATCCCGAATTACGCATCGAATATGATCCGGAGACGCCGCCGCCGACCCCGGCGCGCGCCTTTGCCCGGCTCAATCAGCCCGGCGTCTATGCCACCTCGATCGCCCGCCCCGCCCTGTTCCGCGCCTATCTCGCGACCCAGCTCGGCCACCTCGTCCGCGACTATCCGGTGCGAGTAACCGTCGGCCGTTCGGCGAGCGAAATCCCCTACCCCTACGTCCTCGACGGCGGCGACCTCGCGCTCGAGGGCATCTCCACCGCCGAGCTGTCGCGCTGGTTCCCGTCGAGCGAACTGGTCCATATCGGCGACGAGATTGCCGACGGCGCATGGGACATGGAGCCCGGCCCGATCCGCCCGCTGGCCCTCTTCGACGGTCCGCGCACGGACTTCAGCCTGGCGCGACTGAAACATTATACGGGCACACCAACTGACCATTTCCAGTCGTTCGTGCTGTTCACCAACTATGTTCGCTACGTCGATGAATTCGTGCGCTTCGCCATCACCAAACTGCGCGATCCCGACAGCCGCTTCACCGCGCTGAGCGTGCCCGGCGGAACGTTCGAGCATGGCGATCTGGCCGATGCCGAGGCGCAGATCGCGGCCGGTGTGTGGCGCCGGCATCAGATGCCGGCCTATCACCTCCGCACGCCCTCGGGCGACGGCATAACTCTGGTCAACATCGGCGTCGGCCCGTCCAACGCCAAGACAATTTGCGACCATATCGCGGTGCTACGGCCGGAGGCGTGGCTGATGATCGGCCATTGTGGCGGCCTGCGCCCCAGCCAGACGATCGGCGATTATGTCCTCGCTCACGCCTATCTACGCGACGACCATGTGCTCGACGACGTCCTGCCGCCCGAAATCCCGATCCCGGCGATCGCCGAGGTCCAGACCGCGATGGCGACCGCCGCCGCCACGGTCACCGGCGAGAGCGAAGACCAGCTCAAGAAGCGCATGCGCACCGGCACCATCGTCACCACCGACGACCGCAATTGGGAGCTGCGCTACACCTCGTCGGCGCTGCGCTTCAACCAGAGCCGGGCGGTCGGGATCGACATGGAGTCGGCCACCGTTGCGGCGCAGGGTTATCGCTTCCGCGTACCCTACGGGACCTTGCTGTGCGTATCCGACAAACCGCTGCACGGCGAGTTGAAGCTGCCCGGCCAGGCCAATGCCTTTTACGAACGATCGATCAGCCAGCATCTGCGCATCGGTATCGAAACGCTCGACCTGCTCCGTCAGGAAGGCGACGGTCTGCACAGCCGCAAACTTCGAAGCTTCGACGAACCGCCGTTGCGCTAGCGCCTATCGACCAACGTTGACGACCCGGCCCACCGTCGGCACTCGCTGTCCGTGGGCCAACCACGCCGACAGTGCGTCGATGTCGAGCCCAACGTCGACCGCGCCCGTTCCGGCCGTCAGCACGCTGTAGCCATCGCCGCCGTTGGCGAGATAGTTGTTCGTCGCGATGCGATAGCGAGCGGTCGGGCCGATCGACTTGCCGTTGAGGGTCACCGCCACGATCCGCGCTCCGACAGGTCGCCGCAAATCATAGGCAAACCGCGTGCCCGCCGACGGTACCAGCACCGCCGGTGCGGCGCCGGCCATATCGCTCGGCGCCTGGAATTGCTGCTCCAGCAACGCCTTCACCTGCGCGCCGGTCAGTGTCTTGACCACCACCTTGTTGTTGAACGGCACCATCGAGAACAGCTGGCCATAGCGCACCGGCCCCGCCACCAGCCCGACCCGCACTCCGGTCGCATTGACCAGCGCGATCTGCGCGCCCGCCCGTCGTCCCGCCGCCAGGAAAGCATCGGCGTTGAGGTCAGCCGCCGGGCTCTCCTGATTCTTGTCGCTATACGGTAGCGGCCGGGCCAGCCGCCCAACCACACGATTTGCAATCGGGGCGACGGCGGCGGCATAGCGATCGACGACCGCCTTGACCGCCGGGTCCTCGCCCGCGGCGCTTGTACCGGTAATGAGGTTTGCGGCGTGCTGAGCAATCAGCCGGTGCGACGATGGGTCGAACGCCAGCCGCACATCACTGAAAAAATAGCCATATTTCCCGGCGCTGGTCAGCAATCGCCCGCCGCGTTCACAGATATAGGCATAGTGGGTATGCCCTGACACCACCGTCGCGATGGCCGGATCGAGCTGGTCGAGGATCGGCAAGATGTCGCCGCTCAGCCCGTCGCAGCCCTGTCCCTCGGTGAACGCCGGGGTCCTGCCGCCCTGGTGGATCAGCAGCACGATCGTGTCCGCGCCCTGCGCCTTCAGCTCCGGCACCAGCGCATTGGCCGTCGCCGCCTCATCCTCGAACGACAGCCCCGCCGAGGCGGTCGGTCTGACGAGCTTGCCGGTACCGGCCAGGGTCAGGCCGATGAAGCCGATCTTCACCGCGCCGAACTGGCGAATTGCCGTTGGCGCGAAGAGGGTGACGCCGTCAGCGGTGCGGACATTGGCGGCGAGGAAGCGGAACTTCGCCCCGGCGAACGGCTCGAGGCGGCACGGCCTGAGCGTCGTGAACTTGCCGCA
>NZ_JANMWY010000053.1:0-8774 GCF_031380695.1 Sphingomonas sp.
GACACAGGGGTAGCCCCGGACGGAGAGACCTTCGGCACCGGCAGGCACGAGGAACAGCGAAATCCCATCCGCCTCATCGACCGCTCCCGATGTCCGCACCGACACGAGCAGGGCCGACGCCCCCTCAGCGTCGCGGATGACCGCCTTCGTGCCATCAACGATCCACTCGTCCCTGTCGCGCCGCGCGCGGGTCGTGACGTAATGCTGGTCGTAACCGGCCTCGGCCTCCTCATGGGCGAAGGCGATTACGCTCGTTCCGCCGATGATCGCCTCGACCACGTCCGCGCGCCCGGCCGCTGCCAGCGCCCGCCCGGCCATCAGCGCCGACAGGAATGGCTCGGCGACCAGCCCGTGGCCGAGCTGCTCGAACACGACCATGAGGTCGAAGCCGCCGCCGCCGAACCCGCCCTGATCCGCAGTGAACAGCGCACCGATCACGCCCAACTCGGCAAAGCGCGCCCATAAAGCGGGGTCATATCCTGGGGCCGTTTTTGCCGCCTTGGCCCGAACGAACGGACCGCAATTCTCCGCCACGAACCGCTGCAGCGTATCACCTAGCATCCGCCGGTCGTCGCTATGGCTGAAATCCATCAGGCCGGTCCTAAAGCTGGAGGATCATCTTGGAGATGATGTTCTTCTGGATCTCGTTCGATCCGCCATAGATCGAGAGTTTACGCAAGTTCAGGTAGTGCGGCGTGACCGAAGCCGCTTCGTCTGGACCGATCGGGGCGTCGTTATGCCCCTCGTCCAGCGCTTCTGGCACGAACGGCTGGGCGTGCGGCCCGAGCGCGCGGCGCGCTAGCGAACTGATCTCCTGTCGCAGTTCCGTCCCCTTGATCTTGAGCATCGAACTTTCTGCCCCGGGCGCGCCGCCCCCGGCGACCGCCGCCAGCACCCGCATCGTCGTCGTCGACAAATTGGCGAGCTCGATCTCCGCCCGCGCCAGACGGGCGGCGAACAGGGCGTCGTCGATGAGCAGCTTGCCGCCACGTTTCTGCTTCGCCGCCAACGCTTTGAGCCACGCCAGCGCCGTCGTCGAGCTGCCGATCATCGCCATGCTGGTCCGCTCATAGGTCAGCAGATATTTGGCATAGGCCCAGCCGCGATCCTGCTCGCCGACCAGATTCTCGGCCGGCACGCGGACATCGGTGAAGAATATCTCGTTGACCTCATGATCGCCGTCGAGCGTGATGATCGGTCGCACTTCGACCCCCGGCGTCGCCATGTCGACCAGCAGAAAGGAAATCCCCTCCTGCCGCCGACCGGTCTCGGCCGTACGGACCAGCGCGAAGATCATGTTGGCGTATTGGCCGAGTGTGGTCCATGTCTTCTGACCGTTGACGACATAATCGTCGCCGTCGCGCACCGCGCGGGTCTTGAGCGCGGCGAGGTCGGACCCCGCCCCCGGCTCCGAATAGCCCTGACACCACCAGTCGGACCCGTCGAGCATGCGCGGCAGCCAGTGGTGCTTCTGTTTTTCGCTACCATATTTCAGCAATACCGGGGCGAGCATGCTGAATCCGAAGGGGACGACGCGCGGCGCGTGGGCGAGGTTGGACTCCAGATCGAAGATGTAACGCTCGACCACATTCCAGCCGGTCCCGCCCCAATCGACCGGCCAGTGTGGCGCAAGCCAGCCCCGCGCATTGAGGATCGCCTGCCATTCCTCTTGGTCGGACTTGCTCAGCCCTTGGCCACGCCGCACCCGATCGGTAAAGCGCAGCGGCAAGGACTCGGCGAAGAACTGGCGGACTTCGGTTCGGAACGCCTCTTCCTCGGGCGTGAAACTCAGGTCCACCGTTGTGCTCCTCTTACTTCGCCGGTACGAATCAGCGCGACCGTTGATCGATCCCGTCCTGCCATCGGACCCTCTTAAAGAAGGAAGTTGGCAGGCGGCGTCAACCGGCTAGCCGAAAATTTCGAATGCAATCGAGGCGCATAGCGGGGGCGACGTTCACCTATGCTCCGGTCCTGTTGGGCGGAATGTTTCAAGCTGACCGGCAACCAGTCGCCGATGACTGGCTTATGCCGGGTTCGTGAACCAGCCCCACCTTGAAAAGCTGGAAATGGATCGCTTTATCGCGCGCGATCGGATCGACCATTTCCGGCTGAAACCACTTTCCCCGATCAACACGCTGCAGCTTAATGCGCGGTGCCGTCGCAGCGGAGGGGCTCGGCCTGCTCACGCCCTACGTCGCGCACATCTTCCTCAATATGTGGTCCGGGACCTCAACCTCGACAACCCAACACTGGTCGCGGTTCGGTCGACCTGATTCTTGCCGCGTCGCAATAGCCGGGCGTCAAGCAGCGGCGGCTCGACAATAGCCACGCGGTTTTCAACCACGGTATCTTCGGCCGCCCGATTGCTAATCCAGAAAGAACTGTATTTCGGCAAGGGCCGACTGCGCAACGTGGAGAAGGAGATGTGCGCACACGTCGATCCTGGCCGCCTGTTGGCACATCCGTGCCCCTGCCCGGCGTTGACACTCCGGCCGCACCCCTTAAGGGAACGCCTCGCCTCGTGGAGAGGTGGCCGAGTGGTTAAAGGCAGCAGACTGTAAATCTGCCCGGGTTTCCGTACGCTGGTTCGAATCCAGCCCTCTCCACCAAGACGTGCTGCCAAGGTGACAAAACCAAGTTTATCTTCCTGGCGCTTGCCCGCGACCGCATCGCGACAGGCAGCGCCTCGGGCGCGGTGGCGCTCGTGTTCCCCAACAACCAATCCTTGGGCGGATGAGTGTGGCGCCCGGCAGCAATCCAGTTCCGAGCCCGATCAAGGCCATGCGGGGACCAAAGAACGCCGCTTTGCAGCACCGTCGGTGTCCCTTCAGCAACCACGATGCTGAGCGTGATGAGCGCACTAGCTGATCACCCTCCTGGCAATTGCTCGGAACATCCAAGCTCGCAGCAGGCTCGTGAGGGGATCATGGGCCGCGGCCTCTGTAGTCAGTCGCAAGCAATTTGCGATAACGGCGCGGATCGAGTTCCAGACCGTAACGCGGCGAGTCGGGGAATTGTGTCGCGGTCCATGCGCGTTCGATCGCGATGGCGCGCCGCATGCCGGCCTCCGCAGGGCGCTTAACGGCGCCGGTCACGAGTGCCGCGATATATTTGGCCTGATCATCCATCATCCGGATGTTGCTGCCTCCGGTAACATCGAAAAACCCAATGAAATAGAGCCGAGCATTGGCGGGGTGCGCGACGCGATTGTACAGATTGACGTGCGTCGTCCCCGCTTCGACCGGCGAAAGCGCTTCCGACAAGAAAGGGATTTCGGTATTATAGCCCGTCGCGGCGATGATGCTGTCGAAGGCTTCGGTCGTCCCGTCGGTAAAGCTGACTTGCCTGCCAGTCACGTTGGCGATGCCGGGTTTTACCGATACCCGCCCCCATGCAATTTGCGAGATCAGGGTCGGATGACTGATCGGATGCGTGCGGGTCTTCGGGGTTCGAAACCCCCATTGCTCCATTCGTCCGTGGAACATGCGCGTCAGCATTGTCCGCAGCCAGATACGCATTCGCCACGGCATGAAGGGCCGCTCGAGCTTCAGGAAGATGCGCGAATTGGGCACGCCGAACATCATGCGCGGCATGATCAGAACGGGCGAGCGTGCCGACAGGACGGTTTTCTGGGTAACAGTGCAGACATCGGCGGCGATATCGACCCCGCTGTTACCGGGACCGATTACGAGCACCCGCTTGTCGGCGTAGGGCGCGGGCGTACGATAGGCATGGGCGTGGACATAATCGCCTGTAAAGCCATCGACTTGGAGCGGATGCCGCGGCACGCTTTGATGACCGGTCGCAACGACGACCCCGTCGAATACCGCTGTCTCGTCCGAATCGAGCAGGATTTGAAACTTTTCGCCGTCCGGCTCGACTGTCTTGATGCGACACCCGAACCGCACGTGGGGAGTCAGGCCGAAATAATCGGCGTAGCGTTCGAAGTAGCGGCTCATTTCGGCATGATCGGGATAGAGCGGCGCATCGTCGGGAAACGGAAAGTCGATGAAACTGCTGACTTTCGCTTCGGAATTGATGTGAAGCGATTTATAGGCAGGGCTCATCCCGCTGTCATTGTCATAAACCCACAGCCCGCCGACTTTCGAGCCCGCTTCGAAAATCGTGACGTCCACACCTTTCGCGGTGAGATATTTCGCCGCGCACAGCCCACCTGCCCCGGCACCGATGATGGCGAAATGCCGCGTCATCGTGTCGCTTTCAGCCAGGCGCAGGCGGCGTCGAGTGCCTCGTCGGATCGATCGAGCATGCCCACCCACGACATGAAGCCGTGATTCATGTCGGCGTAGCGCACAAGTTTGGTCTCGACACCTGCATTCGCCAGCTTGGATGCCAATTGCTCGCCCTCGTCGCGAAGCGGGTCATAGGCAGCCGTCATAATATATGTCGCGGGGAGGCCCGTAAAATCGATCGCCCGTAAGGGCGACGCCTGGGGATCCGCCCCTTCCTCTGCATCATTCAGATAATGGTCCCAGAAATAGTGCATCGCCTCAGCAGTCAGCCCCCAACCTTCGCCGCGTTCGGCGTAGGAGGCTGGCGGGGGGTCGGGGTAATTGGTCACGGGGTACATCAGGATTTGCGCCGCGATCTTGCGCGCACCCGCTTCGCCCATTCGCATAGAAGTCACGATTGCCATGGTTCCGCCCGCGCTATCGCCGGCGAGCACATGCGCCTCTGCGTTGCCTCCAAAACTCTCAGCATTTTCCGACACCCAAAGCGCAGCGGCGAGACAGTCGTCGGGTCCGGCCGGAAACTTGTTTTCGGGCGCGAGCGCATAATCGATCGACACGACCACTGCCCCCGCGCGCAGGCACATCTGCCGACACAGGCCGTCATGCGTATCGACGCTGCAAATCACAAAACCGCTACCGTGAAAGAATGTGATCACGGGATGTCCATCATCGAGGTCCGGTCGGTAGATACGGACCCGGATCTCACCGCGCGGACCGGGAATCATCCGGTCCACGACATGCGCAACCGGCGGCCGCGGCCCTCGGGCGGATCGCCCAAGATCAGACGCGCGGATCTCGTCGGGGGTGAAGGATTGCAGCGGCGGAAAACCGGCGCCCTTGTCGAGCATCGCCTGAAGCATGGGATGAAGCGCTATCGTCATCGAATCTCAAACCCTGCATAACCGTCGGCGGCAACCTGGTCACAAATATCGCGATAGCGGCCGATGCCGCCGACGAACGGCAAGAAGATGCGGGGTTTGCCGGGAATATTTGACCCATTGTACCAGGAGTTGGCTTTGGGAAAGAGCGTCAGGTCCGCTTCATCGTTGACGCGCTGAACCCAGCTATCCTCCGCCGACGTGACTGGCTCGATCGTCGCCGCGCCGTTCGCGGCGAGATGCGTGATACAATCGGCAATCCAATCGACATGCTGCTCGATCCCGACCACCATGTTGACGAGCACCGAGGGACTGCCGGGGCCGGTGATGACAAACAGGTTTGGAAAACCCGCGCTCATCAGGCCCAGATAGTTTCGCGGTCCGCTCGCCCATTTGTCCTTCAGAGCTAAACCCCCTCGCCCGCGAATGTCGATCCGTGCCAACGCACCGGTCAGCGCGTCATAGCCGGTCGCACAGACGATTACGTCGAAGTGTGCCGTGTTCTCGGTTGTCTCAATCGCCCCGCATGTCACCTTGACAATCGGCGTTGCGCGAAGGTCAACGAGGGTCACATTCGGGCGATTATAGGTCGCATAATAATCCGAGCCGACGCAGATCCGTTTTGTCCCGATTGGATGATCGGTGGGGCTCAGTCGGTCGGCAATTCCAGGGTCGTCGACGATGTCGCGGATGCGGGCGCGGACAAAATAGGCGGCAGCGTCGTTGGCCGCCTGATCGGTGAAGATGTCGTTGAACGCATGCACGAAATTGACGCCGCCACCGTCCCAACGCCGAGCCAGCTCGGTCTCGCGCTCGGCGGCGGACAGATCGGCTGAACGCTTGTCGCTGAACTCGTAAAGCGAGCCCACCCGTTTCGCGAGCGCGCGGTGCTCGGCGTAGCGCGCCTTCCATGCCGCCGACGCCTCGGGATCAAGCGGACGGTTCTTTGCCGAGACGACGAAATTGGGTGTCCGCTGGAACACAGTGACGTGGGCGGCCTGCTCGGCAATAATCGGGATCGATTGGACCCCAGACGACCCAGTTCCGACGACCGCGACACGCTTTCCCGAAAAATCGACGCCATCACGCGGCCAGTCCCCCGTGTGATAAATCGCGCCGCCAAATGTTTCGATTCCCGGAAAATCGGGCAGACGGGTGACCGACAACGACCCGCTTGCCATGATGCAATAGCGGGCAAAGACCTGAGTGCCGGTATCCGTCCGCACATCCCAGAGATTCGTCTGCTCATCGAACCGCGCCGAAACTACCCGCGTCTCAAACTCGATGTCGCGCCGCAGGGCGAAGCGGTCGGCAACATGCCGAAGATAGCTCAGGATTTCGGGCTGAGTCGCGTAGCGCTCCGTCCATTCCCATTCCTGCTCCAAGGCCTGGGAGAACGAATATGAGTATTCCAGGCTCTGAACGTCGCAGCGAGCGCCGGGATAGCGGTTCCACTGCCACACGCCGCCGACATCGTGTGACGCTTCGAATGCCTGTGCTGTCAATCCAGCCATGCGCATCTGGTAAAGGGCATAAAGGCCCGCAAAGCCCGCGCCGACGATCACGACGTCCACATGATGCGCCGCCGTCGTCAAGGGGATGGCATTTCGAGAAGTGGCGGTCGAAGCCCGGTCGTTTCGCCATCGAACTTCGCGGGGAACAGCGCTTGCCCATTTGGCACGAGTCCCCTTTCAGCGATCTGCGGTGATGTCAGCGCCTCGCCAAGATCAAGGACCGGCGAAAGGCAGCAGTCGACGCCGTCGAAGCGGTCGTTCGCTTGATCGAACGTCATCCCCGCGAAGAATGCGGCAACGTCGGCGATCAACGTCAACTGCGGCACCGCCTCGGTCTGGCGGAGGATCCAGTCATGGCGCTCGGCCGCCTCGCAGAATGTGCGCCAGAACTTTGGTTCAACCGCGCCGAGCATGATGTGCCGCGCATCGGCCGTCGGATACACTTGATAATAGGCAGCGCCCCCGTTGAGATAGTAGGATCGCGGCTTGGGCACGGTGCCATTGGTCGCCCACTCGGCGATTTGGAGCAATTGCAGCGGCATCAGCGCGTCGGCGAGACCAAGGTCGATGTGAACCCCAACACCTGAGGCGTGACGACTATTGAGGGCAGCAAGGATTGCGATGACCGCAAACAAGGCGCCTGACATGTCAGCCACAGGCGGATCGAAGAAGGCCGGCTGCTCGGTACCATTGCGGTCCATGATTCCGGAGCCGGCAAGATAGATTCCGTCATGCCCGGCAACTTCGGCGAGTGGCCCCGTTGGTCCGTAGCCACTGATCGAACAGTAGATTAGCTCGGGCCTGCGAAGTTTCAGCGTCTCATAATCAAGACCGAGACGTTGCATGACACCGGGTCGAAAGCCTTCGATCAATATGTCGGCACCCCCAATTCGATCGAGTAAAGCAGCGCGGCCTGCGTCGCTTTTCAGGTCTAGCCGAAGTACCGATTTCGACGCGTTGAGAGCGTCGTAGAAGATCGGTTGACCCTCCGAATCGAGTGGTCCAAGCGCTCGCATACCATCGCCGTTCGGCGGCTCGAACTTCAGGACTTCGGCACCCAAGTCCGCGAGCATCAGGCTGGCGAACGGACCCGGGATATATTGTGAGAGATCGATGACCTTCACGCCTGACAGGAAAGTCCGGACTCTCGTCAAAACGCCACACCCTCCTCACCATTTCATTTCTCGAACTTTGCAGAAATATACGCTATGCGTCAACACCTGTGTTGAATTAGGGGGGTTAGATGGCGGGGCGGCTGGCCGGTAAGCACGCGATCGTTACCGGTGGTGGCCAAGGTATCGGCCGGGCAACCGTCGAGCGGTTCGTAGCGGAGGGTGCGCACGTCACCGCGCTCGATATCAATGTCGCCGCGCTGGCCGACCTTCACAATAGCTGCGGCTGCGCGACACATGCCATTGATTTGACAGACAAAGCGGCGATCGCCGGGTTCGCGACGGTGGTGGGCGAGGTCGATGTCATGTTCCTGTGCGCGGGCTATGTTGCGACCGGCACGATCCTGGACTGCGACGATGACGATTGGACGTTGTCGTTCGACCTCAATGTGTCGGCGATGTACCACATGATCCGCGCCATCCTGCCCGCTATGCTCACGCGACGGGCCGGGTCGATCATTACGATGTCATCGGTCGCCAGCTCGGTGCGGGGGATTTCCGATCGCTTTGTTTATGGGACGACGAAAGCAGCCGTCATTGGTCTCACCAAGGCGATCGCCGCCGACTTCGTGGGCCAGGGCTTAAGATGCAATGCGATATGTCCAGGAACAGTACTGACGCCCTCACTTGAGGATCGCATGCATGCCACGAGCGACTATGATGCGACGCGCGCGGCATATGTCGCGCGTCAACCGATCGGACGGTTCGGCGAAGCGCAGGAAATAGCCGAACTCGCGGTTTTCCTTGCGAGCGACGAATCTTCGTTCACGACGGGCCAGTGCCACATTATCGATGGCGGCTGGTCGAACTGAAGTCATCGCGTGACGACGAGCCCGCCCAGAACCATGTCGGCATAAGTTTTTCCGATTTCGTCGGCGCTGACGTCACTTTCGTGCGGGCGAAACCAACGATGCGTCCAGCCGACCAGACCCAATATGCCATAGGCCACAACGTGCG
>NZ_JANMWY010000076.1:0-9358 GCF_031380695.1 Sphingomonas sp.
CCGCGCCGAGCGACAGCAGCACCGACGCCGCGACATAGGCCGCCGCCTGCCCGACCGCCCCGCGCTGCCACAGGGTCAGCGCAACCAGCCCGAACGCCGAAAAAGTCGTAAACCCGCCGAGCACCCCGCTCAGCAAAAACAGCCGCCACGGCTCGCTGCCCCCGCGCCCGACGAACCACCCGGCAAGCAACCCCATCACCAAACACCCGGCCACATTGACCGCCAGCGTCGCCACCGGCGCGCCCCAGCCGCCGACCACCGCCACCCGCCCGACGCCATAGCGCAGCACCGCGCCCAGCCCGCCGCCGACGAACACCAGCAGCGGGTTCATGCGCTCGCCGCGCCCGGCCGCCGCACCCGCGCGATCAGCTTGAGCACCCCGACGATCGCCCCGCCGACGACCAGCGCCACCACCGCCGCCGCCAGCGCACTCGCGATCCACGCGGCCACCGGCTCGACCGGCCCCCCCGCATGGCCGATCGCCGCCGACACATCGTGGATCGCGTCGGGCAGATGGGTCAGCCCCATCTCGTCCATCCCGTGCACGAGGATGCCGCCGCCGACCCACAGCATCGCCGCCGTCCCGACCCCCGACAGCGCGGTCAGCAGCCACGGCACGAACGCGATCAGCCCGCGCCCCACTGCCGCCATCGCCCCCTTGCGAGTCCGGCACAGGTGCAGCCCGATATCGTCCAGCTTCACCACCAGCGCGACCGCGCCATAAACCCCCGCCGTGATCGCCAGGCCGACGATGGCCAGCACTACCGCCTGCTCGACGATCGTCCGCCCCTCCAGGCTGGCCAGCGCGATCGCGATGATCTCGGCCGACAGGATCAGGTCGGTGCGGATCGCCCCCGCCACCTGCCGCGCCTCCAGCTCCGCCGGCGTGTCGGCCTCGGCCAGCTCGGCCTCCTCATGACGGTCGTGCGTCGCCAGTTCGACCAGCTTTTCGGTCGCCTCATACGCCAGATACGTCCCGCCCAGCATCAGCAGCGTTGTGATCGCCCACGGCAAAAACGCCGACAACAGCAGCGCGATCGGCACCAGGATGAGCAGCTTGTTCTTGACGCTGCCCAGCGCGATCTTGCCGATGATCGGCAATTCGCGGTCGGGCGTCAGGCCGGACACATAGCGCGGGGTCACCGCCGCATCGTCGATCACCACCCCCGCCGCCTTCCCCCCCGCCGTCCCCACCGCCGCGCCGATATCGTCGAGCGACGCCGCGGCGGAGCGGGCAATGACGGCAATGTCGTCGAGGAGAGCGATGAGTCCGGAAGCCATGAGCGCGGGGATAGCGGAGTAGGTGGGGGATGGCGAGGAGGTGAAGCTGAACCACACCTCAAACAAAAAGCCCCGCCTAAGCGGGGCTTTCTCGACTACACCGTAGCGCGGCTTGCGTTCGCCACAATCTACGGCGGCCCCTGGTGGGGTCTTAGACATGGACAGCCGAAGCTGGAGCCACGCTGGCTATGTACGTTTTTAAAGGTGATTTGTCAATGAGCCAAGCCCAATGCCGCTCAAGACACAACGCCGAATGACGGTCAGCTTCTCATGCCCAACGGAGTGCAGATAATACATCCGTTTGCCGTTCCGATCCTTACCAATTCGAATGAAATCAAGCCGATGCAAGGCGACTGTATAGATCATGTCGCCTTTGACCCACACCCCATCGCTTTCCCAATGATCCGGCAGTTTGGGCCGAATATCGATTTGCGCATGGCATGCAAGCGGAGGCACAGGCGGGGTCGTACTGAGCGCAACAACCGTGCACAGATCCGGACGCCCGCGCATTTTCGGGCTGATGACGACTACCGGACGGCGCTTGACCATCTCCGGCGCACGGAAGCCCGGTTCGAAATTACATGTGAGTACAAGCCCCACGGGAGGATGCTCACGAAGAGCCATAGCACTTCTCAAAAGGGGGCGGCGGTGCTATGAACAACGCCGCCGGTTTTAGCTGTTAGCCCGCAGTCGAGACCGTCACCCTGGCCGGGGTGGCGGCCTCTTTCATTTAGCCTATGTCGCCTTTGCTCTAGTGAGTATGGAAGGACATCATACCATAGCGGCGCGCTCTTATTTTAATGCTAAACAAGTCTTTTACGCCCAATCCATCAAACATAAACAAGTCCGTTTGCCGCTCATTAAAAACGTCCCAATATTCGGCTTCAACCTCAAATCCCAAATAACTCATTTTGTCATCAAACCGTCCGTTGAGAACAGTCTGAGAAACTAGGATCGACGAGATGATAGGTACCACGCTGCTGGACAGGTCACCAATTGGGTCAAGTGTCTCGCCAAGAGGGTTAGGCAGTCCTTTCGTCATGACGTGCGGTCTCAGTCGAAGCTGAAGCTTACGGGCTGGCGACTGCCCAGAGTTTGTAACGGTAAAATCGACGGTGAGGCCTTTTCCCGGGTCATAGGATTGAGCGGAGACCCCTACGCTCAAATAGGCGCGCACTTGAGCCTTGCCGATCTTTTCTGTAATCGTGTTGGCTTCGCGTCCAGCTTTCAGCGACAATTCCGTCTGGCGCAGCGTCCAGATCAGGGCGGCAAGGCCCAACGAGCTGACGATAACCTGCAAAACGCTCGCCCAAGCGGACCACTTCGTCCAACGGGCCGCACCCTCTTGCGCATCAAGATTGCGGCTTTCGCGCTCGCTATTGTCTGCGGATTGCTGATCGTCACGGATGGATTCCAGCACATCTGCAATTCGCCCGCTATCGAGAGAGCGCTTGTCGAGGGCTTGTCGTGGGTGTTTGGCGGGGGGCTTGTAGCGTTCGGCATCAATTTGCTGGAAGCCTACAGCCAGCAGAATAGAGAGTGCTACGAGTCCGAAAGCCGCAGCGATGTAGCGCCGATAGCCTCTAAGCATTGATCAGGAACACCGCCGTAAAGTTTACCACGGGCAAGCTTGTTCCTGATGTTCGGTTCAGAGTCCACCACGCCAATCGCCACCATCTGCACGGCCTGTCCTGATCCCATACGCCGAACCGTCCTTTCGCTTCATGCAGGGTTCGGGTTCGCGCAGAGGCGCGGAGGCGCAGACGGTAAGAAGGATTTTCACACGAAGGCACGAAGGCACGAAGAGAAGGAGTCAGGTTCGCTGCGCTCCGCGCGAAGCGCTTCCGACCCTCTTTCTCCGGGCCGCCGCGCCTCCGCGCGATCCCCATTCTTCTTCTTCGCGCCTCCCCCTTCCTACCTTCGCGCCTTCGCGTGAAACCAAACCCCACCCACCCCACACGCCCCCCACCAATAGGAGGGCGACTTGCCTCCCGCGCCCGTTTCGCGCAACGAACCGCCCATGCTCAGCATGGATTTCATCAAGGCGAACCGCGCCGCCGTCGACCGCGCCATCCGCGACAAGAATGTGCACGTCGACATCGACGCGCTCCTCGCCCTCGACCAGTCGGTCCGCGCGGCGAAGGGCCAGGTCGACACGCTCCGCGCCACCCGCAACGCGATCAGCGCCAGTTTCAAGGACGCCCGGCCCGAGGACAAGGCCGCGCTCGGCGCGAAAGCCAAGGAAGCCGGCGCGCAGGCCAGCGCGATCGAGGCCGACAGCGCCGCACAGGAAGCCGAACTCAAGGCCCTCATGCTCCGCCTCCCTGGCATCCCGTGGGACGGCGCTCCGGTCGGTCCCGACGAGAGCAGCAATATCGTCATCCGCACCGAAGGCTCCGTCCCCGCCTTCGGCTTTCCCCCGCTCGACCATGTCGCGCTGATCGAGCAGAACGACTGGGGCGACCTCACCCGCATCGTCCAGGTGGCGGGATCGCGCACCTATTGCCTCAAGGGCCGCCTCGCCCTGCTTGAAACCATGCTGATGGGCTGGGCGATGCAACAGGTCGCGGCGGCCGGCTTCGTGCCGATCACCGTCCCCGCCATCGCCCGCGAACAGGCCTTCCTCAACCAGGGCCAATTCCCCGGCCACCGCGACGAAACCTATCAATTGCCCAATGACGACGCTTGGCTCGCCGGCACCGCCGAAGTCGCGCTGACCTCGCTCCATTCGGGCGAGATCCTCGACCACGCCCAGCTCCCCATTCGCTACGGCGGCCTCTCGCCCTGTTTCCGCCGCGAGGCGGGCAGCGCCGGGCGCGACGTGCGCGGCCTGCTGCGCGTTCATCAATTCCTCAAGGTTGAGGCGTATATCATCTGTGCGGCCGACGAAGCGGAGTCCGCGTCGTGGCACGCGAAGCTGCTCGGACTGGCCGAGCATCTGCTGACCGAGCTCGAAATCCCCTATCAGGTGATCGAGACCTCGACCGGCGACATGGGACTGGGCAAGTTTCGGATGAACGATATCGAAAGCTGGGTGCCGAGCCTCGGCAAATATCGCGAGACGCACAGCTGCTCGACGCTCCACGACTGGCAGGCGCGGCGGGCCAACCTCCGTTACCGCGATGCCGACGGCAAGGTGCGCTTCGCCCACACCCTCAACAACACCGCGCTGGCGAGCCCGCGCATCCTCGTGCCCCTGCTCGAAAATCACCAGACCCAGGACGGCCGCGTCCGCCTGCCCAAGGCGTTGCAGGCGATGATGGGCGGCGAGTTTCTGTAGGCCCGGCATGGAGCTGACCGAGATCGATCCCGACGACCGCGCCCCCTCCGGCTGGCTGCGCATCGGCGAAGTGGCGTGGCATTTGCCGCGGCTGCTGGCCGGGCTCGGGCCGCTCGGGCCGCGCGGGCCTGAGGGTGGTCCGCCGGCGTTGGTCCTGCCCGGTTTCCTCGCCGACGATCGCACCACGATGGAGCTTCGCCGCGGCCTCGCGCGCGGTGGCTGGCGAACCTATCCATGGGAGATGGGCACCAACAGGGGGGCGAAGGCCGACACGCTCGAGCTGCTCGGGCGGCGGCTCGACGCGGTCCATGATCCGCGCAAGGTGCTGCTCGTCGGCTGGAGCCTCGGCGGATTGTTCGCGCGCGAGCTGGCGCGCACGCATCCGGCCAAAGTGCGCGCGGTCGTGACATTGGGTGCACCTTTCTCGGGTGATTTGCGCACGAACACCAATGTTCGCCGCCTCTACGAGTGGGTTGCGGGCCATCCGGTCGATCAGCCGCCCTTTCCGCGCATCACCGACAAGCCGCCGGTGCCGACCCTCGCCTTGTGGTCGCGGCGCGACGGCATCGTCTCGGTCCGCTCGGCACGCGGCCTGCCCGGCGAGCGCGACCGCGCGGTGGAGATCGACGCCAGCCACATGGGGTTCGCCGTCTCGCGCCCGGTGCTGAGCCGTGTCGTCACCGAAATCGACCGCTTCCTCAAGGACGTCGAAGGTTAAATTCTCTTCGGTTGACTCCCCCCACCCGACTCGCGGTATGAGAACAAAACTAGAACAAGAGCGTTGCGAGTCGTGTGGCCCAAGGTCTTTCCCTGGTCGGCGGCGGACCCTTTCGGCCGCCTTCCGAACATGCCCCCGAGCGGGAGACGGGGGCGGCGTGCGCGCCCTCTCTGGTCGCACTGCCCGCGCCGTCCGGCTCGACGCTTAGCGAGATCTTCGCCGCCTCCCCGCGTGACGGCGGGGCGACCGGTTTCCTCCTCGCCCACCTCATCCGCGCTTTGCCCGATCGCCAGCGCCCGTTGCTGTGGGTGCAGGAGCGGATGGCGATCCTCGAGGGCGGGCGGCTTTATCCGCCAGGCCTGGGCGCCCTTTTTCCTGACATACCCGACCTCATCCACGTCGAGGCGCGCGATGCCCGCGCCGCGCTGTGGGCGATGGAGGAGGGGCTGAGATGTGCGGCGCTCGGTGCCGTGATCGGCGAGCTGTGGGGCGACCCCGGCGCGCTCGACTTTACCGCGACGCGGCGGCTTGCCGTCGCCGCCGAGCGGTATGGCGTGGCCGCTTTTTTGATTCGACTCGGCGGCCACGCCAATTTGAGCGGCGCGCGGATGCGCTGGCGGATCGGCAGCGCGCCGTCGCTACCCCACGAGTTCGACCCGCGCGCACCGGGCGAGGCGACATGGGATGCCGAGCTTTTCCGGGCGCGCGGTGCAGCGCCGGGACGATGGATCGCCGCCCATGACCGGGCGGCGGATCCTGTCGGTGTGGTGGCCGTTCCTGCCGATCGAACGCTGGCAGCGGCTGAGCGGAGCATCGCCTGACACCACCGTCGCGCTGGTCGAGGAAGCCCAGCACGGCCAGCGCATCGTCGCGGTGACGACAGCGGCGGCGGCCGGCGGAGCGCACCCCGGCATGCGCCTGACCGACGCCCGCACGCTATTCCCGGCGTTGGCGGCAGTCCCGGCCGACACGGCGGGGGATGCGGCGCTGGTCGAGCGGCTGGCGCGCTGGGCCGGCCGCTGGTCGCCGCTGGTCGAGGTCGATGGCGGTGACGGGCTGCGGCTCGATGTCACGGGAACGGCGCATTTGTTCGGCGGTGAGGAGGCGTTGCGCCAAGAGGTCGAGGCGCGGTTCGCGGCGCAGGGCCTGACGACGCGGGTGGCGATTGCCGCAACGGCGGGCGCGGCATGGGCGCTGGCGAGATATTCGCGCTCTCCTCGCGGGAGAAGTGAGGATGACCTCGCCCCCTTGCCCGTCGCGGCGCTGCGCCTATCACCGCAAGCCAACCACACCCTCCACCGGCTCGGTCTCAAGACCATCGGCGCGCTTGCCGGAGTGCCGCGACGCAGCCTCGCGCGGCGCTTCCGCGAGGCCGACAATCCGCTCGATGCGCTCGACCGCGCGCTGGGCCGCACGCCCGAGCCGCTGACCGCGCTGGCGGTCGAGCCGCCGCCGCGCGCCACGCTGCGGCTGGCTGAGCCGGTCGCCGATCCAGCGGTGCTGGGGCAGGCGCTGGCGAAGCTCGCCGATCCCCTCGCGCGCATGCTGGCCGCCCGGCGGCTGGGTGCGCGGCGGATTCTGCTGACCGCGTGGCGGATCGACGGCGAGGTCGGCGAGGCCGGAGCCGAGACCTCGCTGCCGACGCGCGAGGCGGCGCATCTCGTCCGGCTGCTGGCGGAGAAGGTCGGCAGCATCGACCCAGGCTTCGGGATCGACGCCTTCGCCCTGACCGCCACGTGGTGCGAGCCGCTCGACGCCGCGCAGGACGCGCTGATCGGCGAGGCGCCCCGCGAGCGCGAGCTGGCGCGGCTGGTCGACCGGCTGACGGTGCGGCTCGGGCCGGGTCGGGTGCAGCGGCCGGAGGCGCGGGCGAGTCATTTGCCGGAGCGGGCAAGCAGGTGGGTGAGTGGGATCTTCAGCCCCTCTCGCAAGCAGGAGGGGGACGAACGGGCCCGCCCCGCCCGCCTGCTCGATCATCCCGAGGCGATCGGCGTGATCTATGCCACGCCCGAAGGCATGCCGCGCCGTTTCGTGTGGCGGCACGTCGTCCATGACATCGCCCGCGTCGAGGGGCCCGAGCGGATCGCGCCCGAATGGTGGCGGCAACCGGGGGGCACCCGGCTGCGCGACTATTACCGGGTCGAGGACAGCAAGGGCTGCCGCTACTGGATCTATCGCGACGGGATCGCCGGCGACGGGCGCGGCGGGGCGCCCGACTGGTATGTCCACGGCCTGTTCGGCTGATGCCTGAATCATCGCTCTTCACCCGGCGCAAGCTGGTGCGCCACGACGACATGCCGCCGCCTCCGGTGGCGCGGGCGGACTTTGTCGAGCTGGGCGTGACGACCCCGTTCAGCTTCCTGCGCGGCGCGTCGGACGCGATCGAGCTGGTACTGACCGCGCTCGAACTGGGGATGGATATGATCGGGGTGGCCGACCGCAACACGCTGGCCGGGGTGGTACGGATGCACAGCGCGGCCAAGGGAGCGGGGCTGCGGCCGCTGATCGGGTGCCGGATCGAGCCGATCGATGCGCCCGCGTTGCTGGCGTATCCGAGGGACCGCGAAGCCTATGGCCGGCTGTCGCGGATGCTGTCGCTCGGCAAGATGCGCAGCGCCAAGGCCGAGTGCGACTTGACGCTGAGCGAGGTCGCGCTGCACGGCGAAGGGATCAACTTCATCGCCATGCCGGACGAGGATCTCAACGCCTTCGAGGCGGCGCTGCCCGCGCTCGCCGCCGCCCTGCCCGGCATGCGCCATATCGCCGCCGCGCATCGTTATCGCGGCGACGACCTCGCGCGGATCGAGCGATTGGACCGCATGGCGCGGGCGCACGGGTGCACCATCCTCGCCACCAACGACGTCCATTACCACGCCCCCGACCGCCGCCCGTTGCAGGACATCATGAGCTGCATTCGTGAGAAGGTGACGCTCGCCACCGCCGGCTATCGGCTCGATGCCAACGCCGAGCGGCACCTGAAATCCCCGGCCGAAATGGCGCGCCTGTTCGCCCGCTGGCCCCACGCCGTCGCCGCCACCCGCGACTTCGCGGACGCGCTCACCTTCAGCCTCGACGAGCTTAAATATGAATATCCACGCGAGAGCGTGCCCGACGGGCTGAGCCCGCAGGCGCATCTTGTCCGCCTGACCTGGGACGGCGCGGCGGGGCGGTGGAGCGACGGCATTCCCGACACCATCACCGCGCAGCTAAACCACGAACTCGCGCTCATCGAAAAGCTCGATTTCGCCCGCTATTTCCTGACCGTCCACGACATCGTCGCCTTCGCCCGCACCCTCGACCCGCCGATCCTGTGCCAGGGGCGGGGCAGCGCGGCCAACAGCGCAGTCTGCTATTGCCTGGGCATCACGGCGGTCGATCCCTCGACCAACTCCTTGTTGTTCGAGCGCTTCATCTCCGAGGAGCGCAAGGAGCCGCCCGACATCGACGTCGATTTCGAGCATGAGCGGCGCGAGGAGGTGATCCAGCACATTTACCAGAAATACGGCCGCGACCGCGCCGGGATCGCCGCGACCGTGATCCATTACCGCCCGCGCTCGGCGATCCGCGAGGTTGGTAAGGTGATGGGGCTGAGCGACGACGTCACCGCCGCCATCGCCGCGACCCACTGGGGCAGCATGGAGGCCGACATCGCCGAGGAGCGGGTCGGCGAGGCCGGGCTCGACTTCGCCGACCCGCATCTGCGCCGCACGGTGATGTTGGCGCAGCAGCTAATCGGCATGCCACGCCATCTGTCGCAGCATGTCGGCGGCTTCATCCTGACCGAACGACCGCTGATCGAGACGGTGCCGGTCGGCAATGGCGCAATGAACGACCGCACCTTCATCGAATGGGACAAGGACGACATCGAGGAGCTGGGCATCCTCAAGATCGACGTGCTCGCGCTCGGCATGCTGACCTGCATCCGCAAGGCGTTCGACCTGATCGAGGCGCATCATGGCGAGCGCTGGGAGTTGGCGACCGTGCCGCGCGAGGAGGTGGGCGTGTACGACATGCTGTGCAAGGGCGACAGCCTCGGCGTGTTCCAGGTCGAGAGCCGGGCGCAGATGAACATGCTGCCG
>NZ_JANMWY010000122.1:0-1904 GCF_031380695.1 Sphingomonas sp.
GGGCAGATTCCCACGCGTTACGCACCCGTGCGCCACTAGACCCGAAGGTCTCGTTCGACTTGCATGTGTTAGGCATGCCGCCAGCGTTCGTTCTGAGCCAGAATCAAACTCTCAAGTTGATGTACGATCCGATCGGGTGGAATATCCCAACCGGACCGGCATCTCCGGGAGCCGTTCCTGCACAAATATACAAACTGGTGTGTTTGCGTATCAGGACATCTGTTTCCACTGCCAGCCGAAACCGACAATAGTCACATAAAGGAACGGCTTAAATTTAACCGATCGACCTGAACCCGGAGGTTCCAGGAGACCGGGCCGCCGCCCACATGTCCCTTCATCTAAACCAACAATGTCAAAGAGCCACGCGTCTTATCCCCCGGTCCTTGTGAGCCCGGGCATCGGTGTGCCGACTAAAAGAGACGCAAAACAAAGACCGACCCATACTGGGCCCGCCCCCGCTGCTGTGAAGCGGCATATATGGCAGGCTTTTCAGCCCGTCAACGCCTTTTTGCAGTTTCATTGCAAAGTCGGCGAAGGCTCCATCGAGACCGCTTCCGGGTGACCTGCCGAAGCCGGCCGCCCGTTGTGCCGCCTCCAATAGGCCCGTGCCGCCGGGTGGCAACCCCCCGAATCGCATCAGATGGAAAAGTCGTTCCAAATTCGCGGGTGAAAGTAACGCGGCTAGGCGCTCTGGATGTAGGAGCGCATCGCCGCCGCCTCATGTTCGATTGAATCGATGCGATATTTGACGAGGTCGCCGATCGACACGATCCCGACCAACTGCCCGCCGGTCATGACCGGCAAGTGGCGAAACCGCTTCTGCGTCATCAGCGCGAGGGCAGTCAGCACCGGAGTCGTCGGCTCCGCACTGATCGCCGGCGCACTCATCGCCGCCGACACCGGCTCGTCGAGCGCTGCCGCCCCGCGCTTGCCGAGGCAGGTGACGAGATCGCGTTCCGAGAAGATGCCAACGACCGCTCCCCCTTGGGTCACGACCAGTGCGCCGATGCGCTTGTCCGCCAGCTGGGCGACCGCCTGCGCCAGACGAACCGCCGAATCGACCGTGGCGACGTCGCCGCCCTTGGTGGAAAGGATTGCCGCGATGGTCATTCCGCCTCCAGTCTTACGCGACTCCGTGGTCGTCGCAGGGTTGATCGTGTCACGCTCTGCCGCCAAAGGGAAGCGCATGCCTCGCCCTGACCTCGTCCCGACACCGCGAGCCCGAGCTCTGCGGAGGTTCGGACGGACGATGCGGTGGATGGCGCTGGTGTCGATCGCCTGTGCGGGCATCGCAGTCTGGCTGGTCGCGCGTGACGAGCCTGAGCTCCATCTCCACATGCTGATCGCGACCGGGCTCGGCGTCGGGTTGACCGTGCTGCTCGCCACCGCGCTCATCAGCCTCGCCTATCTCAGCAGCTCGAGCGGCCACGACGAACAGGCTCATTATCCGCCTGAGAATGACGAGCTATGACCGACCAGCGGCGTGTACCGATCCTGCGCGTCGTCCCGGGGCCGAGCGACATCAACGCCAATGGCCATATTTTCGGCGGCTGGGTGCTGAGCCAGATGGACATTGCCGCCGGCATCGTCGCGTCGCGCCGCGCCCGGGGATCGGTCGCGACGGTGGCGATCGAGCGGATGGAATTCATCAGACCGTTCCACCTGCGCGACCTGATCTCGGTCTATGCCGAAGTCGAACGGGTCGGGCGGACATCCATGCAGATCCGCATCGACGTCGTCGCCCAGCGCGATCGTGGCGAGACCGAGGTTGTCGTGACCAACGGCTTGTTCACCTTCGTCGCAATCGACGAGCAGGCACGGCCGAGGCCAGTCGACTCGCCGGAAGGTTAAGCGACGGGAGCGGTTTCGGCGTCGCCTTCAGGTCGCGGACGGCGGACGCGGCG
>NZ_JANMWY010000103.1:0-3790 GCF_031380695.1 Sphingomonas sp.
CCCGCCGAATCGACCGCCGCCGTCCTCCGCGCCCAGCGAATGAACCGGACTATTTTCCTGTGGTCGCGCGGCGTCGACCGCGAGCAGTTCAACCCCGGGCGGCGCGATCTCGACTGGCGCCGGGCGCAAGGCATTGCCGACGATGACGTCGTCATCGCCTTCCTCGGGCGCTTGGTGCTCGAAAAGGGGCTCGACGTTTTCGCCGACGCAGTCGACCTGCTGACCGCGCGCGGCGTAC
Source organism: Sphingomonas sp. (assembly GCF_031380695.1). Classification (GTDB taxonomy): domain Bacteria; phylum Pseudomonadota; class Alphaproteobacteria; order Sphingomonadales; family Sphingomonadaceae; genus Sphingomicrobium. The sequence goes on from NZ_JANMWY010000103.1 coordinate 239, forward strand.
CGCACAGGGTACTGGTGATCGGCGACGGGCCGGCCCGAGCTTGGTTTACCGAGCGACTTCCGCATGCCATTTTCACTGGTCAGCACGTGGGCACCGACCTCGCCCGCGCGCTGGCCAGCGCCGACATCTTCCTCAACCCCTCGGTGACCGAGGCGTTCGGCAACGTCACGCTGGAGGCAATGGCCTGCGCCCTGCCGGTCGTCGCTGCCGCCGCTACCGGCGCGACCAACCTGGTCCGTGATGGCGACAGCGGCAGCCTGGTCGAGCCGGGCGAGACCGAACAATATGCCGACGCGCTACAGGCCTATGTTCGTGATCCCGCGCTGCGCCATGCGCACGGGGACCATGGCCTTGCCTTCGCCCAGACGCAGGACTGGAACGTGATCAACGGGTCGGTCGAGGCAGCTTATTATCGCGTAATCGAACGCCGCGCCCGCATCGCGCGCGCGCTCGGTCGCTAGCCTAATTCCGGCAGCGTGTCCGTTTACAGCGGCCGGTGCTGTGGCTCCTGCAATCGCCCGATCCCCTGAGCGGCTTCGTCGAGGATCGCGGTCACTTCGTGGACCAGCTTTTCGTCGAACCCCTCATCGGCGACCCGATTGCTCGGATCAGGTCATAGCAGTGGCGCGGTTCGTCGGTACAACGGTCGTTGCCAGAGGTTTTCTGCGTTGCCGCGTGATTTTTCTTTCTAGTGCGCGTTAAAGAGCTGCGATGGCCGACCTGTTCCTGCCCGAAGACACGCCGCTGACGGTCGCCCTGCCCAGTGCGCCGCTCGACGGTCCTCTCGCCGACCGCCTGCGCCCGGCGACCCTGGATGAGGTTATCGGCCAGGAGCATCTCACCGGCCCCGACGGCGCGATCGGGCGGATGGTCGCGGCGGGCAAATTGTCGTCGATGATCCTGTGGGGACCGCCCGGAACCGGCAAGACCAGCATCGCGCGACTACTGGCGGCGGCGGTCGGCCTGCGCTTCGTCGCGCTCTCGGCGGTCTTTTCCGGGGTCGCCGACCTTAAGAAGATCTTCGCCGAGGCACGCCAGTTCGCCCGTACCGGCGAGAAGACCCTGCTGTTCGTGGACGAGATCCACCGCTTCAATCGCGCTCAGCAAGACGGCTTCCTGCCATTCGTCGAGGATGGCACCATCACGCTGGTCGGCGCGACGACGGAAAATCCCAGCTTCGAACTCAACGCCGCCTTGCTCTCGCGTTGCCAGGTGCTGATCCTCCAGCGGCTCGACCAGCGCGCGCTGTGCCGGCTGCTCGACCGCGCTGAAGCGATCGAGGATCGCCCACTGCCCCTCACACCCGAAGCCCGCGACGCGCTCGTCGGCAGCGCCGATGGCGACGGCCGCTTCCTGCTCAACCAGGCGGAAACGCTGTTCGACATCGACCTGCCCGAACCGCTCGATCCGGCCGCGCTCGCGGCACTCCTGCAGCGCCGGGTCGCCGTCTACGACAAGGACCGCGAAGGGCATTATAATCTCATTTCGGCGCTTCACAAAGCAATCCGCGGCTCGGATCCCCAGGCTGCGCTCTACTATCTCGCGCGCATGCTGACCGCCGGCGAGGAGCCGCTATTCCTGCTCCGCCGCCTCGTCCGCGCCGCGTCGGAGGACATCGGCCTCGCCGACCCGCAGGCGCTGGTCCAGTGCCTCGCCGCCAAGGATGCCTATGACTTCCTCGGCTCGCCCGAGGGCGAACTGGCGATCGTCCAGGCCTGCCTCTACCTCGCCACTGCCCCCAAATCGAACGCCGCCTACGTGGCGCAGAAGGAGGCATGGCGCAGTGCGAAGGAGACCGGTTCGCTCATGCCGCCGCAGAACATCCTCAATGCGCCGACCAAGCTGATGAAGACCATCGGCTATGGCCAGGGCTATGCCTATGACCATGATGCCGCCGACGGATTTTCCGGTGCCAACTACTGGCCCGACGCGTTACCGCCCCAGCACTATTATCGCCCGACCGACCGCGGCTTCGAAAAGCGGCTGGCCGAGCGGCTCGCTTGGTGGGATGAGCGGCGTGGAGCGAGCGGCGCACCGCAAGACGGAGACGAGTGATGTACATCGACAGTTCGACGGATGCCTACATGCAGGATCAGCTGCTGCTGTGGGGACCGCGCGTGTTGATCGCCCTGCTCATCCTCGTCGCAACCTGGATCGCCGCCCGCGCCGTCAAATGGGCGCTGCAGAAGACGGTCGACAAGGTCCCGACGCTCAAGCGCCACCATCATGGTCCGCCCGGTGAAACCGTCGGCCACCAGCTCGGGACGATCGCCCAGCTGATCGTCTGGCTGGTCGGCATTATGGCCGCGCTGCAGTTCCTCGGCATCGGCCAGATCCTCGCACCGATCAACGCGCTGACACTGCAGATCTTCGCCTTTCTGCCCAAGCTGCTGGGTGCCGGCCTGATCTTCTTCATCGGCCTGATCGTCGCGCGGATCGTGCGCCGGATCCTCGAAACCGCGCTGACGGTCGCCAATGTCGATGGCTGGCTCGCCCGCGCCGGGATAGGCGATACGGTCGGCACCGTCAGGGGCGATCCGACCGCTGTGCCCGAAGGCACTGTTCCCGGCGCGACCCGCGCCACCCTCGCCCGGGCCTTCGGGATGCTGGCCTTTGCCGGGATCATCATTCCCGCCGCGATTGCCGCGCTGAACGCGCTGAGCATCGATGCCATTGCCGCGCCCGCAACTGACATGTTGTCGCAAATACTTGCCGCCATCCCGCACATCTTGACCGCGGCACTGTGGCTCGGAGTGGCATTCGTGGCCGCGCGATTCCTCAAGGCGCTGATCGAGGCGATCCTGCCGCCGACCGGTTTCGACCAGGCGATCCGCTCGACCGGCATGCTGCCGGCGACCACTCGCCCGTCGCGGATCGTCGCCAACATCGCGTTCCTCGCCATCATGCTTCCAGCAGGAATCGAGGCAGCGCAACAACTTGGGGGCGGTACCGTGGCCGTGTTCCTCGCCCAGATTACCGAGCTTGGCGGCAAGGTCATTTTCGGCACGCTGATCATCGTCGCCGGCGTCTTCCTCGCCCGCATCATCGCTGGACTGGTTGGATCGTCGACCGGCGACGGCGGCTATGTCCAGTCGATCATCCGCTACGCGATCATCGCATTGTTCACAGCCATCGGCCTGACCTTCATGGGTCTCGCCGATGCAATCGTGTATATGGCGTTTGGGCTAATCCTGGGGTCGGCGGCAGTCGCGACGGCGCTGGCGTTTGGGCTCGGCGGACGCGAGGCGGCCGCGCGGTTTCTCGAGAGCTACGCCGATCGGGCAGCACCCCCGCCTGCGCCGACACCGCCGCGCCTCGGCAAGCTGGCCAGCCCGAGCGACGGCCAGCCGCCGCTGGTGTGAGCGACCGCTTCGCATCCTTCGTCGCGATCGACTGGTCCGGAGCGAAGGGCAAGCGGCACAAGGGCATCGCGGTTGCCGAGGCAAGGGCGGGAACGTCGGCCCCCGCGCTCGTTCGACCGGGCCATATCTGGTCGCGGACCGAATTGCTCGACTGGCTGATCGAGCAGTCGGCCCGCGACCCGACGCTATC
>NZ_JANMWY010000118.1:0-2110 GCF_031380695.1 Sphingomonas sp.
CCGCAGGAGCAGATGAGCGCATCCAAGGCGGTCAAGAGCCTGGAAGCCGACATCGTCCGCACCGCCATCCTGAAGGAAGGTCGCCGCATCGACGGCCGCGATACCAAGACCGTTCGCCCGATCGAGGCGATGGTCGGCTTCCTGCCCCGCACCCATGGGTCGGCGCTGTTCACGCGCGGCGAGACGCAGGCGATCTGCACGACCACGCTCGGCACCAAGGACGCCGAGCAGATGATCGACGGATTGGACGGCCTGTCCTACTCGCGCTTCATGCTGCACTATAACTTCCCGCCCTATTCGGTCGGCGAAGTCGGCCGCTTCGGCGCCCCCGGGCGTCGCGAAGTCGGTCATGGCAAGCTGGCGTGGCGCGCGCTGCACCCGATGCTGCCGTCGAACGAGGATTTCCCCTACACGATCCGCGTCCTGTCCGACATCACCGAGAGCAATGGCTCCTCGTCGATGGCGACGGTGTGTGGCGGTTCGCTGTCGATGATGGACGCGGGCGTGCCGCTGATCCGTCCGGTCGCGGGCATCGCCATGGGCCTGATCCTGGAAGGCAAGGATTTCGCGGTCATCAGCGACATCCTGGGCGACGAGGATCACCTCGGCGACATGGACTTCAAGGTTGCCGGCACGTCCGAGGGCATCACCACGATGCAGATGGACATCAAGGTCCCCGGCATCACCGAGGAGATCATGAAGGTCGCTTTGGCTCAGGCCAAGGACGGCCGCGCCCACATCCTGGGCGAAATGGCCAAGGCGCTCGACCATGAGCGCAGCGAACTGTCGGCCCACGCGCCGCGGATCGAGACGATGTCGGTACCCAAGGACAAGATCCGCGAGATTATCGGTACCGGCGGCAAGGTCATTCGCGAAATCGTTGCGACGACCGGCGCCAAGGTCGACATCGACGACGAGGGCGTGATCAAGATCAGCTCGTCCGACGTCGCCCAGATCGAGGCCGCTCGCGCCTGGATCCACGGCATCGTCGCCGAGCCGGAGATCGGCACGATCTACACCGGCAAGGTCGCCAACATCGTCGATTTCGGCGCGTTCGTGACGTTCATGCCGGGCAAGGACGGACTGGTCCATGTGTCGGAAATCCGCAACGAGCGGGTCGAGAATGTGCGTGACGCACTGAGCGAGGGCCAGGAAGTCAAGGTCAAGCTGCTCGAAGTCGACCAGCGCGGCAAGGTCCGCCTGTCGATGCGCGTCGTCGACCAGGTAACCGGTGCCGAGCTGGAGGACACCCGTCCCCCGCGTGAGGCGCGCGAGGGCGGCGACCGTCCGCGTGGCGGCGACCGTGATCGTGGCCCGCGTCGCGATGGCGGCGGTGGTCGTGGTGGTGAAGGTCGCGGTCCCGGTGGCGGCGGCGGTGGCGGTGATCGGGGCGACCGAGGCCCGCGCCGTGATGGCGGTGACCGGGGTCCGCGTCGCGAAGGCGGCGGCGACCGTGGTCCGCGCGCCGAAGGTGGAGATCGTGGCCCGCGTCGTGACAATAGCGACAACGGCCCCGCGCCCGAGTTCGCCCCGGCGTTCCTGACCGGCGGCAGCGACAACGACTAAGGCTTCGTGCCTAGTGCGAAAAGGAGGCCCTGCGAGCGATCGTGGGGCCTTTTCGTTAAGGGGTGCGCAGCTGACCGGTGCCGACTGCCAAATCCTGACCTCGGCGATCCGCGCAGTTGTCCAGGCATGACGACCGGCGTATACGGTGCCAGCCCATTCTGGGGGGAATGAAGGCGGAGTGATCGCTCCGGTCTTCGATGAGGGCGTCGCGTATGGCCTCGAGCGACAACAGCCAGGGTGTTTCTCCTCGCATCGAGCTTGCCCACGAGCCTTCGGTGCGGCTTGGCCGACTTTTGGTCGAGCCGGGGTTGCGCCGGGTGGTGCGTGATGACGGGCAGGAAGAATTTCTCGAGCCACGGGTGATGCAGCTGTTCGTCGCCTTCCTCCGAGCCGAGGGGCGAATCCTGTCGCGCGATGAGCTGATTGTCTCCTGCTGGGAAGGGCGCATCGTCGGCGATGATGCAATCAACCGAACCCTGTCCCGCTTGCGCCGCGTCGCCGAAGGCCTGGGCGAGAGCATGTTCAAGATCGAGACGATCGCCCG
>NZ_JANMWY010000130.1:0-28513 GCF_031380695.1 Sphingomonas sp.
CAGAGCCTGGTCGACGAGTGGCTGCATGAAATCACCGAGGCACTGGCCGCGCATGACCGCGACCATCCCGACGCCCCCGCCGCGCCCTATGCAGTCAACCAGATTGTCCACCGCTCCAACGACCGGTTGGAGCAGGACATCGCGACCTGCGCCAAGTGGAAGGTGCCGATCACCATCACCTCGCTCGGCGCGCGGAAGGAGCTCAACGATGCGGTCCACGCTTGGGGCGGGATTAGCTTCCACGACATCATCGACGACCGTTTCGCGCGCAAGGCAATCGAGAAGGGTGCCGACGGACTGATCGCGGTTGCCGCGGGTGCGGGCGGGCATGCCGGCGGCTGGTCGCCGTTCGCACTGGTCCAGGAAATCCGCAAATGGTTCGATGGTCCGCTGGCACTGTCGGGCGCGATCGCCAGCGGCCGCTCAGTCCTGGCGGCGCAGACGATGGGCGCCGATTTCGCTTATATCGGCTCAGCCTTCATTGCCACGCCGGAAGCGCGCGCCGAGGATAATTACAAACAGGGCATCGTCGACGGCAGCGCAGGCGACATCGTCAACTCGTCGTTGTTCACCGGCATCAACGGCAATTATCTGCGCGCGTCGATTGTCGCCGCCGGGCTCGATCCCGACAATTTGCCGAGCGCCGGGCCTGAAGCAATGAACTTCGAATCGTCGAGCGGCGCCAAGGCGTGGCGCGACATCTGGGGGTCGGGGCAAGGCATTGGCGTGATCGACAAGGTCGTGCCGGTGGCGGAACTGGTCGATCGCTTGGCGCGCGAATATACCGAGGCGAAGGCGCTGCTGGCGGCCTAAGCGAGACCACGCAGAGCCGATCGCCAGCGATCGGGAATCGGCACCGGCCGATGCTCCGCCCGGCTGACCAGCACATGGGTGAAGCGACCTTGCGCCGCCGGGGCGTCCATGCCCCCGCCGAACACGCCCAGGCGATAGGTCACGCTCGACGTCCCCAGCCGCTCGACCGCCAGCCCGATATCGGCCGTGCCTGGGAAGGTCAGCGGCGCGAAATAGTCGCACGACGTCGCCACGACCAGACCGATCGGGTCACCGGCGGCAATATCGAGCAGGCCGGCGTCGACCAGCCATTCGTTCACGCAGCTGTCTAACCATTGATAATAGACGGTATTGTTGACGTGCCCATAAGCGTCATTGTCGGCCCAGCGGAGCGTAACCCGGGACCAGGCGCGATAGGCGTCGCGCCCCCGCCGCTCGATCAACGCGGTGATGGGATCAAGAATGGCGGATCCACATCAGGTCGCGCTCCAGCCGGCCCATCAGTGCCCGAGCCGGGCTTGGCATCGGTTCGGAGATCGCCTGGCCTTCGTCGAGCCGTTTGACCCGGGCATAAAGCTCGGCGCTCGCGCCGATCAGCCGCTGAGCCAGTTCCGGCAGCAAGGCGAGTAGCGCCTCGTCACTGTCGTTGGCATGGCCCAGTCGTCGTTCGGGGCGCCGCCCGTCCTTACGCTGCAACTCGCCGCTCTCGACGGCGCGCTGGGTCAGTAGCCAGGCGACGATGTGCATGATCCGCGTCGTGACCTTCAATGATTCGCAGGCGAAGCCGACCCGCGCGAAGGGCTCCATCAGCAAGCGGTCGTCGCGGCCCGCCTCGTCGAAATAGGCGCGCGCTTCGTCGGCCAGAAGCATCGCCTCGGTATAGAGCGAGTCGATCAGCCGCGGCGTGATCCGGCTTTCGCTGGCGGAGGCGCTTGATTCGTTCATCGACTGCAATGTGACATGAGTTTGCGCCCAGACAAACGCTTACCCGCAGCGTTTAACCATAAAAAGGCGCGTTTTGTCCCGACGCGGGACGTTAGTCAGGCGAGAATGTCGGGGACAAGCTGGTCTTCGAGCACGTGAATCTGGTCCTTAAGGCCGAGCTTGCGCTTCTTCATCCGCGCCAGTTCCAGCGGGTCGCAATTGCCGGCATTGCGCATCGCGTCGATATCGGCGTCGAGACGGCGATGCTCCGCTTTGAGGAAGGCCAGCAACTCGGCGGGATCATCGTCGTTCATTGACCGCCACCATAGCGGCGCGCGATCGGCCCGTCACCTCAACGATGAATCGGTCGGCGAGGCAGATGGATGGAGTCAATATGGCGAGACAACCCCGCAAAATCATGGTCTACTGCTGGTCGTCAAACGCTCAACCGAAAGGATCGAGACCGATGGACAAGGCCTATGCCGCAGCACTTACTTCCAAACATGCCACTCTTCAGGCGCGCATCGACGCCGAAGAACATCGTCCCCGCCCGGACGAGATTGTCCTGGCCCAGCTCAAGAAAGCGAAGCTGAAGGTCAAGGACGTGATCCTCGGCAACTAGGCCCGACCCCATCTTCCACAAATAGGCGCCGCGGCGCGCTAGCCGTCGCGCCGCCTTAGTTGTCGCGACTGACGCGTTCGATCCGCTCGTGCTTCTCCTGAGCTTCGAGCGTCATCGTCGCGATCGGCCGCGCTTCGAGGCGGGCGAGGCTGATCGGCTCGCCGCTCACTTCGCAATAGCCATATTCGCCATCAAAGAGACGGCGAACGGCGCCATCGATCTTGGCGATCAGTTTGCGTTGCCGGTCGCGAGTGCGAAGCTCGATCGACCAGTCGGTCTCGCTCGATGCGCGATCGGCGAGGTCGGGCTCGCGCAGCGAGTCGACCTGGAGCTGTGCCATGGTGGCGCGGGACTCGTCGACGATCGCCTCCTTCCACGCCCGCAATTTGCGGAGGAAATATGCGCGTTGCTCCATGTTCATAAATTCTTCGTCGTCGGACGGTCGATAGCCGTCGCGCAGTACGAGCGTATCGAAACGCTCAGGTTCCGAACCGTAGAGGTCAACCAGTGCGGTCGCCATGTCACCCTCCCACGCAACACCCACCGCCGAAAGGCCGGATGGCCGACCGAGCCGGAGGCGATTTTGCTGGCTTTCCCGCACGTTACGCAGGTTCGGCCGGCATTCCCCGATCGCGCCTATAGTTAAGCCCGCAACCGTTAACAAGCGCTGACTGTCCACAGCTGCCCCTGTGACCGATATTCGCAACCAATGTTGCTCTTTTGACGCAGCGTGGCCGGGGAGTTGCGTAGCGCATGCAGCATCGTCATAGCCGGGCGATGCGCATCCTCCTGACCAACGACGACGGCATCGCGGCCAAGGGACTCAGCCTGCTCGAGGACGTCGCGCGCACCCTGTCCGACGATGTGTGGGTCGTTGCTCCTGCCGACGAGCAGTCCGGCGCGGGCCACTCGCTAACGCTAAGTCGGCCGCTTCGCGTTCGCAAGGCCGGGGATCGCCGCTTCGCCGTCACCGGCACGCCGACCGACGCGGTGATGATGGCGCTTGGCAAGCTGATGAAGGACGGGCCGCCCGACATTATCCTGTCCGGCATCAACCGCGGCGCGAACCTGGCAGAGGATGTGACCTATTCGGGCACCGTCTCGGCCGCGATGGAAGGCGCGCTGGCCGGCATTCCGGCGATCGCGCTCAGCCAAGACTATTCGCGCCAGGGCATGGGCGAGACCGTGCCGTTCGACGCCGCCCGCAGCTGGGCAGCGCGCGTGCTTGCGCCATTGCTGGCCGCCCCGATGGCCCCCGGGACGCTGGTCAACGTCAACTTTCCGGCCCTTCCGAGTGATGAGGTCAAGGGCGTTCGGGTCTGCCGTCAAGGCATGCGCGACTATGGGCGGGCGGAATTGATCGAGCGGCGCGACCCGCGAGGCTTCCCCTACTACTGGTTCTCGCTGGGACCGGCTGTGCAGACAGCGGGCCATCAAACCGATCTTGAAGCCATCGGCGACGGGTTTGTCAGCGTCACCCCGCTCCACCTCGATCTGACTCACGACCCGTCTCTGGCAGAGTTGCGGAGCCGGTTCTCCGGTGCCTGATCGAGCGATGACAAACGTGCGGACGGATCTCGCCGTTCTCGCACGCTCCCTTTCGCCATCGACCCACCGCCACACCGCCCTGTTGATCCTGCTGATGCTCGGGGGAGGCGCGAGCGAGCTATTGTCAATCGGAGCGGTGGTCCCGTTCATCGCCCTGCTGGCCGGCGCTCCAGTCCCGGACCGCCTCGTCGGCGTGGTCGCGCTGCTGCCTGCGGACAGCGCGGACCGGTTGCCGTTGCTCGTCCTGCTGTTCGTCGCGGCGGTCGTTGTGGCAGCAGTGATCCGCCTGTGGCTCCAGTCGGCAACACAGCATATCGTGCTTGCCGCTGGGCACGAGCTCACCGTCGAAATCCAGTGGCTGACGCTGCTTCAGCCCTACGCCTACCATGTTCGCCAGCATTCGGCGGCCCTGATCGCGTCACTCGATAAGGTTCAGGCGGTCACGTTCCAGTTGCTCCTGCCCTTGGTGCAACTCATTGCCGCTCTCTTCATCGCACTCTGCATCTTGGGCGCGCTGATCGCGGTCGATCCGCGTGCGGCGGCCGCCATCGGATCGGCGATCATTACCGCCTACACGGTCGCGGCACTGCTGGTTCGCGGCCGGCTCGCCCAGGCTTCGGACGAGCTCTCGGCGGCTTATGATGAGCGCATCCGGCTCGTCCAGGACAGCGTCGGCGCGGTGCGCGACATCATTCTCGATTCGTCGCAGCCCGCTTATCTCGCCACGTTCCGGGCAGTCGACGCGCGCTTTGCCCAGGCGCGGGCGCGGCTGGTCATCGCCGGCACCGCGCCGCGCTTCATCGTCGAGGCGATCGCGATGATCGCCCTCGCCGCCCTCGCAACCTTCCTTGCTGGTCGGCCCGGCGGCCTGGTCCCCGCCCTCCCCGTGCTCGCCGCGCTGGCGCTCGGCGGACAACGGCTGTTGCCACTGGTCCACCAGCTGCATCGGGGCTGGGTCGTCATCGCCGGAAATCGCGCCGTCCTGCGCGATGTCGCCGACCTGCTGCGCCTGCCCGATCCAGTCGAGCACGCCGCACCACCCGAAGTCCTGCCCTTCCGCGACCGGATCGAAATCGACCGCGTGACCTTCACCTACGACGACGGCCTGCGCCCAGCGATCGACGGGGTCAGCCTCGCCATCCCGCGCGGCGCGACGGTCGCACTGATCGGGCGTACCGGCAGCGGCAAGAGCACCCTCGCCGATCTCGTCATGGGTCTGCTGACCACATCATCGGGCACGATCTGCGTCGATGGCGTGCCGATCAACACCGCCAATTGCCGGGCATGGCAGCGCAACATCGCCCACGTCCCGCAGTCGATCTTCCTTACCGACAGCAGCATCGCCGCAAATATCACTTTGGCTTCTCGGGGTGTGCCGATCGACGACGCGCGCCTGTCCGCCGCTGTCGCTGATGCCCAGCTGGCCGAATTCATCGCGTCGCTGCCACTCGGACTGGAGACGAGGATCGGCGAGCGCGGTCTCCGCCTGTCCGGTGGCCAGCGCCAGCGTCTCGGCCTTGCCCGGGCATTTTACAAGGGAGCGGCGCTGCTGGTCGTCGACGAGGGCACCAATGCGCTCGACGACGAGACCGAAGCTGGAGTCCTCGCCGTGCTGGCGAAACGGCAGCGCCAGGGATGCACGATCCTAATCATTGCCCACCGCGCGTCGACCATCAGCGGCACTAGCCACTGTATCCGGCTCGACCATGGGCGGATCATGGCGGCGACTTTGCAGGAGGCGGAGAAATAACGCATCCTCCTTAACATACGCGCGTTCAGTGCACGTGATCGGTCGATTGCTTATCCGAAAGGTCTTGCGCCCGTGAGTTTCACGCAATTGTCACCGCGGCCAGTCGAGAAGCTCTGGGGCCGCCGCGCCCTGCCGCCGCCGTTCGAGTCCGTTCCCGATGACGCCGAACCAGTCGGCGAGATCCATTTCGAGAGCGCTTCGCTCGACCATCCCGAACTGCTGGTCAAATATCTCTTCACGTCGCAGGATCTTTCGATCCAGGTTCATCCCGACAATGCCGCCGCGCAACGGGCCGGCCTGCCCCACGGCAAGGACGAAGCGTGGTACATCCTCGACGCGGATGAAGGCGCGTCGATCGCGCTCGGCCTCAAACATCCGGCGACAATCGATCAGCTGCGCCAGGCCTCGCTCGACGGCAGCGTGGTCGACCTGATGGACTGGCGACCGGTCCACAAAGGGGACATCCTCTACGCCCCCGCCGGGACGGTCCACGCCATCGGCGCCGGCATATCGGTGGTCGAAGTCCAGCAGAATCTCGACCTGACCTACCGGCTCTACGACTATGGTCGCGACCGCCCGCTCCAGCTCGAGGAATCACTGGCGGTAGCGCGGTCGGAACCCGCCGCCCCGAACCCGATATCAGTTGCGATCGACTCCCGCCGGACATTGCTATGCGCCGGCCCCAATTTGACGTTCGAGCGCTGGACGGGGCCCGCGACCCTGCCGCTCCGGCTGGCGGACGGCGACGCGGTCTGGGTCATTGCGCTGGACGAAGGCGTTTCCGTCGAGGGCGAGCCGCTCAGTGCAGGTTCTGTCGTAGTCGTCCAGTCCCGAACTTCCGTGAGCCTGGCAGAGGGCGCGACGGCACTGATCACTTACCCCAGCCGGATACCCCTAACCATCGCCGCCTGACGGTCCGTCGATCTTCGTGGCAGCCGGACCTTCGAACGGCTAGGCGCGGGACGATGAGACGCCTCCTCTACGTCACCCCGCCCCTGCATGCACCCGGCCGCGGCGGGCGGGAGATGCTCGCTAATCTTCACTGGCAATGCCTGCTCGATCTGCTCGGAAAGCACGCAGCGATGCATGTCCTGAACCCGGCCCCGATCAGTGGACTGGTTAGCACGATTGCGGGATTGCACGGGGAGATCGACGGCGCGACGATGGCAGCTGGACAGACGCTGATCGAGCGGCTCGAGCGGGAAGGAATCGCAAGACTTTTTCTCAATGGCTCCAATCTCGGCCATCTGGCCAAAATGGTAAAGCAAGCGCTTCCGATGGTCGAAGTGCTGACTTTCTTTCATAATGTCGAAACGCGTTTCTTCTTGGGAGCGCTGCGCCAGCGCCCCACGCCGCGCGCCCTCGCCATACTCGCCGCCAACCGTGCAGCGGAGCGCAAGGCGGTGCGGTTCAGCAACCGGTTGATCATGCTCAATGCGCGCGACGCCGCGGATGTGCGGCGGTTGCACGGGCGCGCGGGTACCGACCTGCTGCCGATGGCGCTGGGCGAACCGCGCGCGGCTATTGCGGGTCCGCCTCCTGAGGAGAGTGATTATCTCCTGTTCGTCGGCGGCGGCTTTTACGCCAACAAGGCCGGCGTCCGCTGGTTTGTTCGAGAAGTCATGCCGAACATCAGCCTGTCGTTGTGCATCGTCGGCCGCGGCCTTGAACCGCTTCGGGCCGAATATGATGGCAATCCTAGGGTGCGGGTGATCGGCGCGGTCGACGACCTCGTTCCCTGGTATCGCCATGCCATCGCCGTCATCGCGCCGATCTTCGACGGATCGGGCATGAAAACCAAGGTCGCCGAGGCGCTGATGCACGGCAAGGCGATCGTCGGGACGCGCGAAGCATTCGAAGGCTATGAGGAAGCGTCGGGTGTGCTGGGACCCTGGTGCGAGGACCGCGACGGTTTCATCCGTGCACTCCACGCCATCGAGGCCACCCCACCACTGCCATTTGATCCTGCCCGGCGCGCGCTCTATGACAGTCGTTATTCTGCTGACGCTGCTCGGAGGCGTCTTGCGTCGATCCTTGCCGTAAACACTCCGGGGGCCAAAAGTTGAACCGTTCCGCCAAGACCGCTGCGCGCGATCTGATTCCGCCCCACTATCAGGTGCCGATCAAATATTGGTATGGACGGCTGCGCGGTCAGATCGAGCCGGAAATGGCGCTGCTGCCGTGGATCGTCGGCCCAGGGTCGCACGTCGCCGACGTCGGCGGCAATCGCGGCCTGTATGCACATATCCTCCACCGCTTGGGCGCAACGGTTGAAGTCTTTGAGCCCAATCCGGCCTGTGCTCGACTGCTCGACGGCTGGGCGGCCGGCAAGCCCCGCATCGCGGTCCATCCGGTCGCATTGTCGGTCGGACCAGGCACGGCCTTGCTCCATGTCCCGGTCGACGCGCGCGGAGTCGAGCATGATTCCTCGGCGTCGGTCGAGGCCACCGGCGACGGCGAGCATCGCGACATTGAGGTCGCGCTTCGGCCACTCGACAGCTTCAAGTTTTTGGATCTCGACTTCATCAAGATCGACGTCGAAGGGCATGAGGCGAGCGTTATCGCCGGTGGCGCCAAGTCGATCGCGGCTTCGCGCCCCGCCATCCTCGTCGAGATTGAGCAGCGCCATCATCCCGACCGGTCGATAGGGTCGATTTTCGACGCTATGACAGCCGACGATTATCGGGGATTCTTCCTGCGCGGGGGGCGGCTCGAACCCCTCGTTCACTTTTCGGCCGAACGCGATCAGTCGCTCGCGGCATTCGAGCGCGGTGCCGGGCGTTACGTCAACAATTTCCTGTTCCTGCGCGGGGCGCGGGTCGACGCCGGGGATTATCGCCAACTCGCCGATCGATGGATGACCGCATGAGGATCTGCGTGGTGACACCGCGCTTCGCCATCTCGGGCGTCCCCCTTGCCCAGCACCGCTTCGCCCGCGCGCTTGCGGCTGCGGGGCATCAGGTCGATCTGGTCATCGGCCGGGTCGATGCGCACCTCGCGGTCCCGCCATCGCCCGGCGTCACCCTGGTGGCGCTGAATGTGCCGCAAGTGCGCCACATGGCGGTGCCCCTGTGGCGCTACATCCGTAAGGCCAAGCCCGAAATCATCTTTTCCGCCGAAGACCACCTCAACACGCTCGTCACTTTCGTCGCCGTCGCCGCACGCTCGCGAGCGCGGATCAGCGGATCGTCGCGTGTCACGCCGTTCGACACCTATTCCGACCGCTGGTTGACCAAGCGCTGGTGGCTCAAGCATCTGTCGCGGCTCAGCTTCCGTCGGGCAAACGTGCTCAGTTGCGTGTCGCATGACATGGTCGACCAGTATCGCACCGTCTTCGGCCCCAATGCGCCCCACGTCGCCATTTACAATATTGTCGACGACGCCGCGTCTCGGGCTTCCATGGCGGAACCAGCCGATGAACCATGGCTGGTCGACAAGCGCGGGCCGGTGATCGTCGCTGCGGGAAGCCTCGTGCCTTGGAAAGGCTTTGGCGATCTCATCGAGGCGATGGCGTCGGTCCGCGCCGATGCCCGCTTGATCATCTTTGGCGAGGGTCCGCTGCGCGGTGAACTGGAGGCCCGGATCGCGCGGCTCGAGCTTGGTGAACGGGTACGGCTGCCCGGCTTCACCGACAATGTCATGAAGTCGTTCGCACGGGCCGACGTCTTCGTGTTGTCGTCACTGGTCGAGGGCATGCCCAATGTGCTGGTCCAGGCGATGATGGCCGGGTGCACGCCGGTCTCGACCGATTGCCCGACCGGTCCGCGCGAAGTGCTTGACGACGGGCGCTTCGGCACGCTCGTCCCGGTCCGCGACGTTAAGGCGCTCGCCGCCGGTATCGAGCAGGCAATCGCTGCCCCCATCGCCGGCGACCTGCTGGCCGAGGCGGTCCTGCCGTTTGAGGAAACGACCGTCATCAAGCGCCACTTCGTTCTGCTCGACCTCGTTTCCGGGACGCCGACGTGCGCGTCGGCCTGAACGCGACCTGCTTCAACGATCGCCCATCGGGTGCACGCCAGCGGTTCGTCGGGCTCTACTCCGCGTTGATCCGGCAATGCGCCGACATCCGCTTCACCATCTATGAGCCATCCGATTGTGCCGTGGCGCGCTGGTTTGACGGTGCGCCGAATGTCACGGCGATCCGCACGCCGATGCCGAGCGGTTCGCGGTTGCGGCGCAGCGTTGGCGGCATCAACTATTGGCGCAAACGCCTGAGCGAAGACCGCATCGACCTGTTCGAAACGTTCAACCTCCCCCTACCCGCGACCGGCAATTGCCCAGTCATCGTGACCATCCACGATATTCGTTCGATGCTGCCTGACCAGCGTTGGCCGCAACGGGGACTGGCCCGCGCGATCCATCGCCAAGCCCTGCGCCGAGCGAGCGCGGTCCTGACTGTGTCCGAGACAATGCGCCAAGACTTGCTCGCCATTGACCCGGAATCACGGGTGATTGCCATCCCCAATGGCTTAAAGGCGGACGCTTTCGCAGCGCAGGCGGGTGACGACGAGCGTGTCCGCAGGCTGTGCCTCCCTGACGACTATCTCCTCGCGGTCGGCCATTTCGAGCCGCGCAAGAATTACCGGCGGCTGGTCGAAGCGGTCGGGCGATTACGCACGACGCACCCCGAGCGATCGCTGGTGATCGTCGGCAATGATGGCGGCAGCCTGTCCGACCTGCGCACGGCCGTCGGCGAACTTGGAATGGCGGATGCAGTCCAGCTTCGCCAAAATGTCGCCGATGACGAATTGCGGCTGATTTATCGGAATGCCCGGCTGGTGCTGTTCCCTTCGACCTACGAGGGCTTCGGTATTCCCGTGCTTGAAGCGATGGCCGCCGGCCGACCGCTCGTCGTGTCCGATCTTCCGGTCTTCCGTGAGCTTATCGGTCCACGCGGAGCTTATTTTCCACCGCAGGATGTCACCAATATGGCGGACGCCGTTGCCGCGGTGCTGGCTTCGCCGGAACGGCAGCGCCAATTGGTCGACGATGGCCGCCAGCGCGTGCGCGACTTCACCTTTGATCGTCTCGCCTCCGAGGTAGAAGCCGTCTATCGGGAAGTGCTGACGCAACGACGCGCCTCGACGAACTGGGGAAGAAGTTGAGCAACGCCCATATTCTGAACCCGGGCGCCGCTTTCCTGCCCAGCCTGCGCCGCATCATCGCGACGGCTAGCGCGCCGCGGCGGCTCCAGCTCATCCTGACCTTGCTGCTGACGGCAGCCGGGACGGTTGCTGAGCTGGTGACGATAGGCGCGGTGCTGCCCTTACTGGCCTTTGCGGCGGCACCCGATACGGTCGGCTCGCTGCCGGTGATTGGGAACGTGCTAATCGCGCTTGGAGCGGCGCTGAACGTCGACCCGATCGTCGCGGCCGCGCTGTTATTGGTGGTCGCCGCGCTCGCCGCAACGCTGGTGCGACTGGCATTGTCCTGGGTCAGCCAGCACTTCATCTATGGTCTGCAGCAGGACCTGGTGATGACCATCTATGGCCGCGCGCTGCGCCAGCCGTACAGCTGGTATGTGCGCCAGAACAGCAGCGTGCTGGTGGCGGGCCTCGACAAGATCTATCTCGTCGCGGTCGGAGTCGTCTCGCCCTTGCTGCTTGCAGTGACCTCGGCGGTAATGGCGCTGTGCATCACCATCTTCTTGTTCCTGATCGACCCTGCAATGGCGCTGATAGCGGCGACGACGATCGGCGTGATCTACCTCCTTATCAGTTTCTATTCGCGAACGACCATACGCAACGCCTCCGAGCGCCTTGCCAGTACGCGCACCGCACGGATCAAGGCGATGCAGGAGACGCTTGGCGGGATCCGTGACATCATCCTCGATCAGTCGCAGCCGGTGTTCGAAACCCGGCTGGCGGCAATCGAGAATGATCAGCGCCGCCACTTGATCATTACCAATTTCCTGGCGCTGGCCCCGCGTCTGATCGTCGAGGGCGGCGCGATCATCCTGCTCGCCGTCATCGCCGCATGGTCTAGCCGCCAGCCCGGCGGCGTGATCGACGCGGTGCCCAAGCTCGGCGCGCTTGCGTTGGGAGCGCAGCGGCTGCTGCCGATGATCCAGTCGGTCTATCTCGGCTGGGCCGGTTATTCGATGAATGCTCACCATCTCGCCGACGTGCTCGCCCTTCTGGATGCACCCGTTGAAACAAGTGACCGGCTGGAATCTGGCCGAGTCGTCGTTCCCTTCACGCAAACCATTGAGCTGCGCGGTGTCGGCTTCGGCTATGGCGGCGAACGGGCCGCGCTGGCGGACATCGACCTCACCATTGCCCGCGGCGAGCGCATCGGACTGATCGGCAAGACCGGCAGCGGCAAGAGCACGCTAGTGGATATCGTGATGGGACTACTTCCTCCAACAAAAGGCGCACTGATCGTCGACGGCGTGATGATCGGCGACCCGAACCTGGCAAATTGGAAAGCGCAGATCGCGCACGTTCCCCAGGCGATCTTCCTGGTCGACGATAGCATCGCGGCGAATATCGCGTTCGGCACCTCGGACGGCGAGTTCGACCAGGCCCGGATCCTGGATGCGGCGCGCAAGGCCGGGCTGGACGATTTCGTCGCGGTGTTACCCGCTGGCTTGGAAACAAGGGTCGGCGAGCGCGGTATTCGCCTGTCCGGCGGACAACGCCAGCGCATCGGCATCGCCCGCGCCCTCTACAAGCGCGCCAGCCTGCTGGTGCTCGACGAAGCGACTAGTGCACTCGACGACCAGACCGAGGCGGACGTGATGCAGTCGGTCGGCCAGCTCGACGCGGATCTGACGATCATCCTCATCGCCCACCGCCTGTCGACCGTCGCCCGCTGCGACCGCGTCTATCGGCTCGAGGGCGGACGGATCGTCGCGCAGGGAGCGGTCGACGATGTCGTGGGCGCCGGCGTCGGCTAGGGGCTGTTCCCGGCCGGAGCAAGAAACTGCCGCGCAATCGTGGCAGGAAAGAAGCGATCGGCGCCGGCCATTTGTAACCTGCGTTCGCGCGGGGCGGCAAGCGCTGATTCGATCGCCATGGCAAGCGATTGAGGGTCCGCCATCGGCACGATCGTGCCATACCGCCCGCCGTCAAGAATTTCGCGAACCCCGTCGCCGCAATCGGTGCTGACGACGTCGAGACCACAGTGCAACGCTTCGACGATAACCGTCGGCAGGCCTTCCCGGTCCGACGAAACCACGAGCAGTTGGCAACTCGCGAGCAACGGATAGGGATCGGCTTGGAACCCGGCGAAGCGGATCTGCCCGCTGATCCCCATTCTGGCCGCCTGGGCCTCCAGCGCTGGGCGCAAGGGTCCATCGCCAATGAACAGAATTTCCAATTCATCACTAGGTTCAACGAACGCGATGGCATCAAGTAGCAATTGCGGGTTCTTGGGCGCGGCCAAACGACCGATCCAGGCGATCCGCTCGTCTCCGGCGGATGGATCAACCCGCATGGCGCGAGGCGGAGCAGGGATCGCGTTGTAAACGACCCGCAACCGCCCGCTCAGCCCAACCGTGATTCGTTTGACGTCTTTCAAGACCCCTCGGGAAACACACACGACTTTCTCGGCCGCGCGATAGAGGATACTCGCGCTTACCGCATAGAGCAGGGTCGGGCTGTTGGAGCTGAGCGACGGCGGCGAATGTTCCCACAGGATCAGCCGGGTTGCGCGATGCCGGCGAATGGCGAGACAGGCGCACAGGTTGAGCTTCCAGAAATTCGAAACGAGAATATCGATTGGGTTCGCCGTCATCCACGCCGAAAGGAGCGCGGGAAGCTTGCGCGTCCGGTCGCAGCGTAGGTCGACCACCGCGAAATCCCGCGCCGCGAGGTCCAGCAATTCGCCTTCGTGGCTCGTCAGCAGGATTGTCACGTCCCAACCCGCTTCCTTCAGCGCCCCAGCGAGATTGAGGGCAACCCGCTCCGCCCCGCCAATCTTCAGACTGGGCAGAAGGATGGCGATTCGGCCAGCGGCGGGGGGGTCAGCGGCCAAGGCGCTGCTTGAGCCAGAGCTTCCCGCGCCCGACGCGGTGACGTTGCCAGAAGCGGAACGCTTCGATGCGGTCGGAAACAGACCGGGGGCGCGTGTGCAGTACCAGTCTGTCAACCGACGTGATCCGGCTCGCAAAGGCACCGCGCAATTGTGCCTCGAGCCGATCATATTCGGCATCGCCCATCGTGCTTGGGTGGAGACAGACCGTCCACAGGCCGCCCGACTTCTTCGTCAGCGACCACAATGCCTGCGGGAGCCAGTGAACCCCGTCTTCGAAATACGGGTTGCGCGCGATGCCGTCACTCACCGTCCTTATATTCGTCTCCCGCAACAGCGCCTCGACCGTCACCTTGTCGAACGAATGCGCCGGCGCCACCCACAGGCTCGGCGACACGCCATGGTGTTGCATCACCGCCAGGCCCTGACGGATTTTCCCGGCCTGTTCGGCGAGCGACAGGCCGACGAACTCCGACCGGTCGTGAAACGGTAGATATTGGGGTGTCGTGAGCGCGACGGGGTGCATGATATGCTGATAGCCGTGAAGCGCGATCGTCCAGCCCTTCTCTTGCCACCCCCAGGCCCGCGCCCAGAAATCATCGAGCGGTTCGCCATGATTTAGCTCGGGATCGCGATTATCGGGCACGATGGCGACGATCGGCCTGATCGCGAGTTCGTCGAACAACCGCTCGATCCTCGACCACCGCCGATCATCCATGCCGGCGCAGGCATCGTCCAAACGGAGCAGGTAGCGGGCACTCATCGCACCACCTTGAACAACACGAAGTTTCGCAATTTTTCCCCGCAGTCGCTTGTCGCCACCGGCTCGGCACACCCTTCGAGAAAGGCATAATCGTGATAGTGGCGATAGGCGGATGGCGAGCTTGGGTCGATTATGTCGACCAACAGATAGTCGATGCGCGAATAGAGAGGCGCCAGCCATCGCCGCATTTGATCGGGCGGGAAATCGTGGGGCCAGTTGACCGCGATCAGCACGTCAATCTGGGGCTCGGTGACCTGTTCGAACCCGCCCTCGGCAAAGACGATCGATCGGGACCTGATCAGGCGTGCCGCGCGGATCACGCCGGGATCGACGTCGTAACCGAACCGCTTGGCGGCATTAATGCGCGCGAGAACAGCGCCCAGCCCGCAGCCGACCTCGACCACCACTTGCGGCGACACGCTGTTCACCAGATCCGCCACGCCGTGGCGGTAGGGCCGCGCGGAGGTCGGCGACTGGGCGTGCCACGGATGAAAGCCATAAATTGACCGCAGACCAGCCAGCGCCACTCGGTCGACCGCCACCCGCGCCGATTGCCTGAAACCGTCTCGACGCACGGCGCTCATCCGCGTTGCGATCGTGCTGCCTATTCGCCCGCGCGCGCTCACTGCAGCGGCGAGGCGACACTTAAAGCGAACCCCTCGAAATGAACGAAGTCGCGGTCCCGGGTCGATACGGCCTTGAGGAAGTTGCGGGTGACCAAGCGGCCCGGCAACATCCAGTCGTGGAGCTCGATCAGCAGGATCGGAAACCGATCGAGCCACTCGATATTCTCCGCGAACAAATCATCCTCGAACCCCTCGATATCGATCTTGATGAGAAAGGGCTCGGCGTCCGGAGCCTGCGCGAGAAGATCGGAGACGGTGACCATCTCGACCGCCCCATCGGCCCCGGGCTGGACCTGAAACCCGCAGTTACGACCCGTCGCCAGTAGATTGGCGCGGCCGCCACGGCTTGAAATCGCAGCCTCGACCAACTCCGCCTTCGCTGGCAAGTTCGCGCGGGCAATAGCGCAGTTGCCGGCGTCGGGCTCGACCGCGATGATGTGCGCTTGCGGATAGAGTTGATGGAAATATGCCGAAGCGAGCCCGATGTTTGCGCCAAGGTCCATTATCAGCGGCGTTCGGCCCGCCGCCACGCGCTCCTGATAGGCAACCTGCATCTGCGGCAGCCGGCCGCTGTTGGTCAGGTCGAAGCCTTCGTTCAGAAAGATGTGCTCGATCTGGATCCAGTCGTCGTCATCGCGGATGCGGAAGCGGAGCCACTTCTCGCTCCGCCGATCATACACTCGCTGAAGCTTGAAGAACGGCGGCGTCGGGCCGAAGAATCGCCGTCGCCCGAGAAGCCCCCGGGCAAGATAGATCAGCCAGATGACGCTCGTCTTCAACCAGGCCATTATGCTCTCTGTGAATTTTCGATCGAAGTCCGCCCCGGTCTGAATTACGCTTCAGCCAAACATCGACGTTCAATAGCAGCCCGTTACGGAACGCCAACCGGATAGTTACCACCGATCAACGATGGGCTGAATCGGCACCGCGCCGTCCAATTGGCTTGCCTGGCGACCCATGCTCTGCCCTAAGGCGGGCAATGTGCGGGGTAGCGGGGATCATTGGGAAAGGCGCCCGCTCGCCGGAGTTGCTCCGGACGATAGCGGCGTCGATCGCCCACCGCGGACCAGACGACGAAGGCGTATGGGCGGACGAGGAATTCGGCGTCGCGTTGGTCCACCGCCGGCTATCAATCGTCGACCTTTCGCCCATGGGTCATCAACCGATGGCATCGAACGACGGGCGGTTCATGATCGCCTTCAATGGCGAAATTTACAATCACCGCGCCATTCGCGCCGAACTCGAAACGCTCGGCCAGCGTGACTGGCGGGGGCATAGTGATACCGAGACACTCGTCGCGGCGATCGCAACCTGGGGTCTGCGCGCCACGCTCGCCCGTGCTGTCGGTATGTTCGCCATCGCCCTGTGGGACCGCCGCGAGCGACGCCTCAGCCTGGCGCGGGACCGGTTTGGCGAGAAGCCGCTTTATTACGGCTGGGTTGGCGGTGACTTCGCCTTCGCTTCCGAACTCAAGGCGATCCGCCGCCATCCGCGCTTCGCCAATCCGGTCGACCGCCGCGCGCTTCGCTTGTTCGCCGCCCGTTCGGTCATTCCCGCTCCGTTCTCGATTTACGAAGGTCTATTCAAGGTCCAACCGGGCTGCGTCCTGTCGGTCACGCCGGAGATCGTCCACCACCCCGCCATCGACCCGCCCACCACCGAAACTCGGGACGGCCCGCTACAGATCGAACGCTACTGGTCGGCGCGCGATGGCGTGTTGGCGGGCCTCGCCGATCCGTTTCGCAGCACAAGCGAAGCACTCGACGCGCTGGAGGAAGCTATCGTCCGATCGATCGAGGGTCAGGCGGTGGCCGACGTCCCGGTCGGCGCCTTCCTGTCCGGCGGAATCGACTCATCGACCGTCGTCGGCCTCTACCAGGCCCACGCCCCGGGCACGGTCAGGAGCTTCACCATCGGCTTCGAAGACCCGGCATACGACGAAGCACCAATCGCCCGCCAGGTCGCAACGCATTTCGGCACCTACCATCACGAACATCGAGTCAGCGTCGCCGACGCCCAGGCGGTCATTCCGCTCCTACCGACCATCTACGACGAACCCTTTGCCGACAGTTCGCAGATCCCGACCTTCCTGGTCAGCCGATTCGCTCGCGAGCGGGTCACGGTCGCCTTGTCCGGCGACGGCGGGGACGAACTGTTCGGTGGCTACAACCGCTATCTTGCGGCAGCGTGCTTGTGGGACCGTGCCGAGCCTCTGCCTCGCCCCGTTCGCGCGGCACTGGGCGGACTTGCGGCCAGCGTGCCGCCGAGCGCTTGGAATGCGCTAATCACCATGGCTCCAGGCGGTCGCCGCTCTAGCCACTATGGCGCGAGCATCCAGAAGCTGGCCCGCAGCGCCAGCGGAGCGGAAGACCTCGGCGATTTCTTTAACCGTTTCCTGGATCAATGGAGTGCCGAAGGATCGCCGGTACTGCCGTTCGGAGCCCCGCCGAGCGAGGCGTCATTCGACCTCTCCTTGCCCGACGTGACGCCCACCGCGACCCGCATGATGCTCGCCGACACAACCGCCTATTTGCCCGACGACATCTTGTGCAAGGTCGACCGCGCCGCGATGGCAGTCGGACTGGAAACGCGCGTCCCCTTCCTCGACCATCGTGTCGCCGCCGTCGCGGCGCGCATCCCCGTCGCGATGCAGATCCGCGGCGGCACCGGCAAGCGGATGCTCCGCCAACTGCTCGCGCGCCATGCCCCGCCAGCTCTGCTCGACCGTCCCAAGGCGGGTTTTGCAATCCCGGTCGGTGAGTGGATCAAGGGGCCGCTGCGCGATTGGGCAGAAGCGCTGATCGATCCGGCACGGCTGCGGCGCGAGGGCTGGTTTGACGCGGAGAAGGTCACACGCAGGTGGCACGCCCATATTTCGGGACGCACCGACGCCACCACCGCGCTTTGGACGATCCTGATGTTTCAAAGCTGGCTCGACGCGGATCAGGCCCACAGATAGTTTTTATAGGGCAGCCAATAGTTCGAATTATCGGCGAAGTTTAGCCACACAAACTCGATCGCGAGGGCATAGCTGACGACCAGTAGCCTCCCCGCCTGCCCCGCCAGCAAGACTCGCGGCACTCGTGACAGCACCGCCATTTGCAACGGCAACAGGTAAAGTGCGATCCGGTCGATGGCGGTGCTCGACGGCATCGCCACCAGTGCGACCAGCAGGATCAGCGCGGCGATCGAGAAATTTCGCCACAATTGGTCGCTCTCTTTGGTCAAAGAAAACGCCCGCCGACGCAACATGAAGAGTGCGGCCGGCACAATACTCATTGCGACTCGAATGGTGGCGCCTTGCGAAGTGTATCTCTGCGCCACATAGTTGTTCATCAGCTTCGACATCGAATCCTGAAGCAGGCTGTCATAAAGCAGCATCACTCCCGCCGCGATGACGAGCAGATTGACGACGGCATTGCGGCGACCGGTCAGCGCGACGAGCAGCAGGGCGACGACGGCAGTCTTGTGGAACAAGGCGGCGACCGCGACATAGACCGCGAAACGGAAAACCGAGGCGCCGCGCTGCACCGCTGCCAATCCCGCCATAATGATGCCGATCGCGACTGCCTGCCGCGTGTAGCCCATGCTGACGACGATCACGAGATAGGGAATGGCGATGAGCAGGGCGAGCCAGGGATCATCTTGCTCGCGCGCAAAGCGGACCAGCCCATACGTGAAGATCGTCGCGCACATCAGGTTCACGACCCAGAAAGGCCACTCCAGCTGCTGCACCGACCAGTCGAGCAGATGATAGGCGGGATCACCGAGCAGCATCATCTGGTCGAGATCGCGCAGGCCCGCCATGGCGAACATGCGCTGATAGGCGCCCCAGTCGCCGCCCACCTCGAACCTCAGGCCGATGGCGAGCACGAGCAGCACCGCCCCGAATGTGAAAAAATATGGCTCCGCCCCGAGGCCGGTACCGCTCCGGCGAAGCAGTGACCCGATGGCGAAGAAGGCGAACAACAACCAGTAGACCAGCACGCGGGTTCACCATCGGATCGTGGGGGCGTGCCTTGCATAGGTGTCCTTTGACGTTCCCGTCCAGCTTGGCGGTCATGAAGAACCAGGCAGAGACGCTTGCCGCGACGGCGGATCACCGCGATAACGGCAAGGTGGAACAAGGGCAGGACGATGAGCGCAACGATAGTCTATCACCGCGCCAGGCCACTGATGGAGGCCGAACTGGGCGATGAGCTGGTCACGCTCGATGTCGACGCCGGCCATTGCTATGGCTTTAACGCAGTCGCAACCTCGGTCTGGCGATTGCTCGAACAGCCGTGCAGCGCGGCTACGATCCAGCGCGCGCTGATGGAGGAATATGACGTCGCGCCTGACCAGTGCGGGCAGGAATTGGGCGCGCTCATTGCGGACCTTACCGCGCGCGGGCTGATCCGTGCCGAGGCAACGCTTGTTCCCGACGGTCCGACCGTCTAGATTGGCTGTCGAACGAAACGCAAGCGTGATTGCGATTGCGCATCGCGGAAGCAGGAGTGCCAAATGATCAAGAAGACATGGCGCAAGCCCGAAGTGCGGTCGATCGTCGCCGGCTCGGCAGAGGCCGGGAACAAGGTCGGCGACGACGCTAACGTCAATACCACCAAGTCCTAAAGCCTTCTCCCATTGCCGCCTTAGCCCTTCGCGGCAATGACGGTCGTCGCGGGCTATTGGTCCGACCACTTTCTGAACGATCAACACCTGGTCGGCGCAATGCTTCAGGACCAGCAATCCTATGGCCAGGGCGCGCACGACATTCGCGCCGTAGATGGCACCATGGCCATGGGCCGACTGGCCAACTTCCGACTGCCTGAAGACCGTTTCGATCGCCAGCCATTGCTTGGCGCCGCTCGTTTCCTGCTCGTCGCGGACCTCCGCCTCGACAATCGCGACGAGCTTACTGATACGCTGGGACTAGAAGCACCGACTATTCACTCGCTGTGCGACGCCGACCTGCTGCTTCACGCCTGGATGCGGTGGCAGGAAGGGGCGCTGGACCGGCTCGTCGGCGACTATGCCATCGCGGTATTCGACCGCCGCGAACGCCGCCTGACGCTCGCGCGAGATCCGACCGGGCAACGCCCGCTCTTCTTTGCCCGCGCCGACAACGCAATCGGTTTTGCCTCGATGCCGAGTGGCCTCCTCGCCTGCCCCCACTTTCGTCGCGGTTTTCGGATGGAGGCGCTGGCCGCGATGCTCATCGGCCGGTCGGGTTTCGGACCGGAAACCCATTTCGAAGGGATCGAACGGGTTTGTCCTGGCGAGAAGGTCTACCTGTACGCTGATCGGATCACGCGCGACCACCATTGGCAGCCGCCGGTCGACTGGCTCGCCCTGACCGACGATGACGCGGTCGAAGGCTATCGCGAGCATCTCGATCTCGCCGTTCGCGCCCAACGCCGCCGGTCCGCGGGATTACTCGGCGCGCACCTCAGTTCTGGCTACGACAGCAGCGCGGTGGCAGCGACGGCGGCCCTCGGCCAACCGTCCGTCCCACTGATCGCCTTCACCGCAGCGCCGCGCGAAGGGTTCAATGGCCCCGTCCCGCGCGGTCGGATGGCCGATGAATCGTCCCTTGCGGCGCTGACGGCGGCCCGCCACCGCATGCGCCACGAGATCGTGCGACCGACCGGCGGCCTATTCACGCACCTTCGCCGGCACAGCCTGCTCTACCAGGAACCCGATCGGAATATCGTCAACATGGAGTGGTGGAGCGAGGCCAACGCCCGCGCCAGCACGCTCGGTGTCTCGACCATGCTGACCGGCCAGCTGGGCAATCTCACGCTCAACGCAGGCGGCTTGCCGATTCTCGCGGAATGGGTCCGATTACGTCGGTGGCGACGCTGGCTGCACGAAGCGGGAAGCGCCGCACAGGCGATGGATGTGCGCTGGCGCGGCATCCTCTACGCTTCGTTCGAACGCTCCATCCCGGTGGCAGCAAGGACCGCACTGGATCGACATTATCTGCAAGCCGCAAGCCTCGCCGAACAGGCGTTTGTCCGTCCCGACTGGCTCAACTGCGGCGTCGACCAAGAGCGCGAACGCGGCAAGTCCCTGCCCTACGAAGCCCGCCGCCGAGAAATATACCGGAACGATTCGGGCGTGTTCCGAAAGGGTGCGCTGGCCGAGCACGGGATCGACGAGCGCGATCCGACCTCGGACCGGCGACTGATCGAGTTTAGCCTTCGCCTCCCCCCCGAGCAATTTTTGCGCAATGGCCTTTCTCGTCCCATGGCGCGTCGCGCGCTCGCCGACCGCGTGCCGAGCGAAGTGTTGGACGCGCCTTTGCGAGGCTATCAAGGGGCCGACTGGCACTTGCGGTTCGACCGGGCCGAGGCCGGCGGGTTGATCGAGGAGATTGCGACCAGCCGGTCGGCAAACGCCCTGCTCGATATTCACAAGATGAAGCGCGCACTCGACTCATGGCCGACCGCAGGCGCCGCCGACCCCGGTACTCAGTCGATTTATCGCACCCGCCTGCTCATCGCCCTGTCGACCGGCATGTTCATTCAGGCTCTCTCCTCACTGGCTGGGGCCTGATCCTTTTTGACGCGAAACCAGCGCGCGAGGTATTCGTCGAGGGCGATCATCGGCAGCAGCCGCGCTGCCGCCGCCGCTCGCTCGCCTCCATCACCATGATCCAATTGATTCGCGCATTCCGCACGCGCCAGCCCGCGCGTCCTACTCATGCCCACGCCCGGCATGGTCGTTTCCGCCGTGGCGCACAGCGCGCGGGCGGTTTCGACATGGCCGATCGCATCCCCGATCGACATGTCGCCCGTTTCCACGTCTCGCACTATTTCGCACCGATAGCGTCGGCAGACTTTCGGCCGCGCGGCATAGATCGAGCAGGCAGTACCGCACAGTTGGCGGCAGGGCTGATCGAAATAAAGCCGATTTTCGAGCTCGACATATTCGAAACCGCTTCCCGCATACCTGTCCCGCTCATCCGCATCCAGGGCCGCGCGAAGATGAAGCGTCCCGTCGCAGCACATCCCGCAGGACAGGCACAATGGGCTCAGCGGATCGACCGCCGAAGAAGCCGCGCTCACGCTGCCGCCAGGGAGCGGGCGGCAATGTCAGCAGCGTGGCGCGCGATCGCCTCGGCCTCTTCGTGCAACCGTTCGAACCCCCAGCACCGCGTGACCCTGAACAGTGGCGTGGTGCCGATCAAGGCCATCGACGCTCGCAGATGCGCACCCGCATTTTTGGCCCGCGCCACATAATGCCCGCGATAAGTATTCGCGAAGACCGCCTCTGCCGCATCCACACCGCCAAGCGGTTCGATCGCAAATCGCTGCCCGCGCTCCAGGATATAGAGCGCCGCAAGCGACCGATCCCGCGATCTCCCCACCAGCCGATCCCCCGGCATGTCATACTTGTCGAAGCTTTCGTCGCCGGCATAGGATCGCTCGAAGCCCGCCACCGATCGACCGCTCGCTTCTATCGCCTCTCGCCACAGTCGCAGTCGAGGAATACCGGGCGAGACCATCGGCCGTCCCGCATCATCGATGCGGATCGCGCAGACATCGTCGGCGATTACGCGATGCCCGTGGTCGGCGAACCACAGCGCCAGCGTCGATTTGCCCGACCCCGACGGCCCGGCAAAGGCCACCACCCGCCCGCCGACATCGATCGCATTGGCGTGAAGCGGCAGCACTCCGCGCTGGTGGAGCAACATGCCCATCGCCGAACCCAGCAAATAAAGCCGCACATTCTGTGTCGCCGCCCCCGGCTCGGGTCGAACGATGATGTGCCGCCCACCGATCACAGCATAGGTGGCAATCCCCTCGACCGCGATAGCCTGCCCGCCGTCCACGACATCAAGCTCTGGATCGATGCTGATCCTGACATCGGCCGCTCCGCCCGATACCGATTCGCCGAGCTCGGGCAAAGGCAGTTGGCTGCGGAGAGACAGTCCGAATAGCTCGTGGTGGTGGACCATGGTCATCGACCGACGGCCGGTGTCCCCGGCCAGCTGGCGACCTCGCGATAGGGCGCAACGGCATCGCCGCCGATGACGATCATCGTTCCCACCGTTACCCAGACATGCGCTGCCAACGCCAAGTCCGGTCCCTTGCCCACGCCATAACGAAGGACCGCGTCGACCCCGCGCCGCCGAAGCATGATCTGGACCGCCAGCCCCTGCTGGAAGCACCGCGCATGCCACGGTACCACCGCCGCCACGCGCGCCACGACCCATGCGATCCGGCGGATCGCGGTTGCGTCGTCCGCCCCTACCTCGGCCCGCTCCCCGGCGCCAAGTCGGATCGCGCGTCGAAACGGCAGGATCGACGCGGCCGCCGACGCCAGCGCCAGCAGCACCAGCGCCTCACCCAACAACAGCTGATTGCGTCGATCGAGCGCGCAAAAGCGACGGAGGGGGGGAAGCGACGCCATCGCCACCGAATGCCCGCGATCCCGGCGCAATACAATCGCACAACCAGCCGCTACACGGCGTCGATGGACGATGGACAGTCGATCGATGCGCCGGATCGGGACGCGATGCGTCGAGCCTTCGACCTGCTGGTCGAGTGCTGCCGACAGTCCTTTTCCGCCGCAGATCCGGCCCGGCTGGGGTGGGCAATGGCCGACGTCGACTGGTCGCTGTTCCTGGCGCTTGCCCGTCGCCACCGGGTCGAAGGGCTGACGGCGGAGGGACTAAGGTCGGGTCGCACCTTAGTCCCGGCGACGATCGTGGCATCGCTCGCCGATGACAGCACGCGCATCGCCCGGGACGGTCTGGCAAGCGCGGTGGAATGCAACCGCCTGACCACGGCGTTCGCTGCTGCCTCGGTGCCCTTGCTATTCATCAAGGGTCTCACACTCGCCCGCCTCGCTTACCCCAACCCCTTTGTGAAGATGGGGTGGGACATCGACCTGCTCGTCGATCCCGCCGACGTCGGTCGGGCGGCATCGGTGCTGGATCGCCTCGGCTATCGCGCGCAAACGCCCGCCGACGCCGATGCGGTCGTTCGCTGGCACCGAACGAACAAAGAGTCGGTGTGGCGCTGCGGCGTTCATTTCGTCGAACTGCACAGCCGCTTGACTGACAACCACCGAACCATTCCCAAGATCACCGTCCATTCCCAGCGACAGTCGGTCGAGGTCGCGCCCGGCATGATCCTGCCGACCCTCGCCCGCGACGAGCTATTCGCCTATCTCACCGTCCACGGCGGATCGAGTAACTGGTTCCGCCTTAAATGGGCGTGCGACCTTGCCGCAGTCGTGCGCGATTGCGATCCGCAGCAACTGGCTTGTCTCGTCGCCCACGCACGAACACTCGGTGCCGGTCGCGCGCCCGCGCAGGCGATCCTACTGTGCGCGGCCCTCTTCGGCGGCGTTTTCGCCGAAGCCGCCGCGCGGCTCGGCCTTGCAAGTAATCCCGTCAACCGCTGGCTGGCCGCGTCGGCGATGACCGAACTTGTGGGCAAGCAAGCGCACCATGAGCCGACCGAGCGCCGCCTCGGCACTCTCCGCATGCACCTGACCCATTTATGGCTCGGCTCAGGCTGGACCTATCCGGCGCACGAGGTGGCCCGGAAGGTCGCCGAGCAGTTTCGCCGATCCTAGCGAATCTCGATATGCCGTGTCGGCCGCAGGTCACCGGCGCTTCTCGCCCGGCGGCACGAGACGATCATTAGTCCGATCGACAGCGCCAGGCACGCACTGATCGCGCTAGTCCTAAGGGGAAAATCGACGACACTATGAAGCAGGATCGCCGCCGACGCGACCGCCCCCGCGCGGGCGTAGACATCCGCCGATGGTGTGCGCAGCATGGCAAGTGCGGTGCGACCCCACCACAGAAGGAAGAGTAGCACGAGCACTGCGCCCGGCACTCCCGTCTCCACCAGCAGCTCGACATAATCATTGTGCGCATGATTGACGAAGATGGTCGCGTCGACCCCGCGCGGGTCTTCCTTCATTCGATACACGCGGGCGAAGCTGCCGATCCCCGATCCGAACGGCGCATAGGTGCGCGCCACCGCAAGGCTCGTCGTGAAATATTCCTGCCGGGTCGAAACCGACGTCGCGGCATCGCCATTAAACCTTGCGCGCACCGCGGGGCTGAGCAGGATCAGGGCGAGCGCGAGCGTCCCGACGCCCGCAACGATCGCCCCACCTCGCCGCCAGCGCATCGGCAGGATTATCGCCAGGCTCGCCATCACGACCGGCAGCAACAGCCCCCATCCCGCCAGCGAACGGTTGAGCACCAGGCCAACGATCAGCACCGCCATGGTGCCACCGCCCGCGGCTACTCGCCGGGGGTCCGCCAGCCGACCGTCACGTGCCAAGCCGGATTCAAGCAAGGCTGCGGCGAATGGGAATGCCACCAGCAGCAGGGTCGCCATGTGATTCGGATTGGCGAAAAAGCCGCTCGGCGTCCCCGCATTCACTTCGAGCTGCAGATAATATTGCTCTGCATTGGCCATCGGGCTGCCGACCTGTGCTCCGCCCAGCACCAAGCCGGACATCGCGCCCGCTAGGACTGCAACGGTGATGCCCGTCCGGCTGTATGCCCGAAGCATGACCACAGCCGCGAGAACCGCGAGCGGCGGAAGCAGGGCGAGCGCTGCCGAAACCGTGTCATAGGGCGCCAGCGACAGGCTCTGCCAACCCGGCGCGAGGCCGAGCTCCAACAGCCCATCGCGGACCATCATCCGCCCGGGAATCGCTGCCCCCACCGCCGCCGGGAGCGGTACGAACTGAAGTGCCACTAGCCCGGTCATTCCGGCCACCAGCCACGCCAACGCCCTCGCGCCGGACGGGAGCTTCGCGCGGGTTCTGGACAATGCCGCCCACACGATGATGGCGATCGCGCCAAGCTGAAGGATCGCGTTGCCCCACGCAATCTGCGTGCTCCCGCCGAAGAGGAGACAGGCGAACAAATAGGCCGGAACGACGCTGCGCCGAGCGCCCATCACCGCCGCTCCACCGCAAGGTCGCGAACGATGGCATCAAGCGTCTGCGGCGAATCCGCCGGTGACC
The DNA here is from genome assembly GCF_031380695.1 of Sphingomonas sp. Classification (GTDB taxonomy): domain Bacteria; phylum Pseudomonadota; class Alphaproteobacteria; order Sphingomonadales; family Sphingomonadaceae; genus Sphingomicrobium. The sequence continues at coordinate 25,989 of NZ_JANMWY010000130.1, forward strand.
CGACCAGTTGCAGGCGCTGCGCAGCGCACCCCCCCGGGATTTCGAACGCGGCGCGGACACGGGTGGCGGGACGCCCTGCGTCCAAGCCGACGCTGGCAATGAGTCGCGCGCCCGGCAGGCAGGCAATCCGCCACTGCCCCCGCGCCAGCTCCCCGGACTCTGCCGTTGCCGAGAAGGACAGCAGATAGCGGCCGGGCTGCAAGACCATGATCTGGCTCGCCGCGACCATCGGCTGGCGGCGGTAATAGATAAAATGAAGCCCGCCGCCTTCGGCAGGTTCGACTGCGCCCGTCGTCCCCGACGACACTTCCCATCCGAACGGCGGTTTCGCATCGAGCGCGAAGCGTGGGTCGACAATTAGCGGTCGCCCGACGACCCCATTGTCGCCGGCCCACAGCGCAAAGGCCCGCCCATAATCGCCGGCGGCGAGCAGGCTGTTGACCAGCACCGGTCGCCAGCTTGCCCGCTGACCCGGCACCGCAAGGCGTGCGATGAGGTCCGCGTTGCCGGCATCGGTCGCCAGCGCGGTCAGCAAATCGTCGCGCAATTGCGGATTGTCGGCGACCAGCGGGCGCACCGCCTCGACCCCGCCCAGCGATTTGAGCGAAGCGGCGATTCGCGGCGCGAGTTGCCCCGAACTTCCCGGCACCAGCCTGATCATCCGGCCCAGCTCGGTCAGCGAAAGGCCCATCCTGCCGCTCCGCGCGAAATGATCGGCGAGGAAGAAATGTGCCGCTACCGAGCGCGGGTCGCGCCGTTCTGCGGCCATGAATGCAGCCCCGGCACCCGCCTCGTCGCCCGCTCCCTGCAACGCCACACCGCGCACCAGGAATGGCTCCGGACTCAGCGGTGCCCGCCTCGCGGCCTCGATCAACGATTCGGTCAGCGAAGGATCGACTGGCCGACCCGCCTGCGCTGCGGCTCCGATCGCCTGCATCCCGGCGGCGAACAGCGCATCAGGGTGAGTCGGCCACGCCGCGACGGCCCGCTCGGGATTGGCGATTATGTTCGACCGAACCGTCGCTTCACGCAGCACCAGAACCGCCAGCGCCACGGCCGCCGTCCACACGAACAGCGGCCGCCACGTCCGCATTTCGGCGATCGCGCTCAGGCGTCGATCTCGGCGTTGCTCGGAAACATCTTGATCTCGCGCTGTGTCTGCTGCTCGATCGAGTTGCGATAGCGATAGCCGTAATAGCCATAGCCGCCGACGTCGCCGCTCGCCTTGGTCAGGATCGCGCCCAGCACATGCGCCCCCGTGCTGCGGATGACGCCCAGCGCCTCCAGCGCCGCCTTGGTCCGCGTTTGGCCACTTTCCACCACAAACAGCACGTTATTGACGATCGACGACAGCAGCAGGGCATCGGCCAGGCCCAGCACCGGCGGCCCGTCGATGACCAGCATGTCGAACTCATTTTCCAGCTGGTGAAGCATTGCGTGCAACCGGCCCGATGACAGCAGGTCAGCCGGGTTGGGCGGAATGGGACCGGCCGGGAGCAGGAACAGCTGGTCGAACTGGGTCGGCTGGACATGGGTCATCGGGTCCGCTGGCTCGCCACTGAGCAAATGCGTCAAACCGATCCGCTGCTTGGCGCTCCGAAACACCGGCTTGCGCAGATCGGCGTCGATCAGCAGGACGCGGTTGCCGAGCCGCGACAGGCTCTGCGCCAGCGCCAGCGCTGACGACGACTTGCCTTCGTGCGCCTGGGTGCTGGTGACCATCACGCGGCGCGGCAGGCCATCATCCGTACTGAATCGAAGCGACGCGATTACCGAGCCGTAAGCCTCCCCGACCAGCGACCGCGCGTCCTTCAGATTCTCGAAGAACTCGCCCTTGCCCAGCTTCGGGATCGCCCCGAGGCAGGCCAGCCCGAGCTTCGCACGGACGTCCTCGCGGGTCTTGATCGTGTCGTACAGGAAGTCGAGGGCAAGCGCCGTGCCCACTCCGGCGAGCAAGCCCAACAGCACCCCGATTGCGACATCGTAGCTCAAGTTCGGCCGGTACGGCGAGCCCGGTACATTGGCCGCATCGACGATCGACACCGGTGAGGATCCGATCCCGGCAGCGACTCCGACTTCCTTGTAGCGCTGGAGCAGCGCGTCGTAGAGGCTGCGGTTGGTGTCGGTTTCGCGCTGCAGGATATTATACTGGATGCTGCGGCCGCGAAGGTCGAGCACCGCGCCCTTGAGCTGCGCAACCCGGCTGCGCAGCGCGCCTTCGGCCGATGCGGCGGCGCGGTAATCCGCGAGCAGGGCGCCGACCCGGCCACCGGCGATCTGGGCTCCTTCGCTGGCGATTTGCCGATTGAGCTCGTCGATCCGCGATCGCAAGCTCAGCATGTCGGGATGATCGGGCTTCATCAAGGTGCGCTTGTCCTGATATTCCGCCTCGAGCGCGGCCTTGGCCTGGCGCAGCGTCTGCGTATCGGCGACGCCGGCCGACGCCCCGGTCAGCCGCGCGTTGCGGTAAGCCCCTTCCGCATCGACCCGTTTTGCAGTGGCCGTAGCCAGCGCCGCATTGAGCG
>NZ_JANMWY010000187.1:0-9029 GCF_031380695.1 Sphingomonas sp.
TTGGTCGCGCCCATGATGTCGCGGTTGCGCTGGACGGCGTTTTCGCCCTCCAGCACCTGGACCACGACCGGGCCCGACACCATGAAGTCGCACAGATCCTTGAAGAAGGGCCGCTCGCGGTGGACGCCGTAGAAGCCTTCGGCCTGGTCGCGGGTCATGTGGATGCGCTTCGAGGCGACGACGCGCAGGCCGGCCTCCTCCAGCATCTTGGTGACCGCGCCGGTCAGGTTGCGGCGGGTGGCGTCGGGCTTGATGATCGAAAAGGTGCGGGTCAGCGCCATGGTGGCACTCCTGTAATGTGGGGATGAGGGGGTTGGCGCGGCCCCTAGCCGGGTGGACGCGAGAGGGCAAGGTTTACGCCTTTTGCACCCACTTGCCAGGCGTGCGTTGGGGTCAACCCCGTTGAGCCCAGCCTCCGCCTTCCTGCGCCCAATATCGTCGTTCGACCCCTTCCCTGCCCGACAGCAGTTTCCACGCCAGCCGCGCCGGTTCGATCTGCGCTTCGTCGAACAGGAAGAAGGCGCGGTCGAAGGTCAGGGCGGCGTCGCGCCACTCGCCGTCGGCAATCGCGATGTTGCGCGCGAGATTGGGCGCGTCGGGGGTGGTCGAGAGCAGGATTGGCTGGCGTGCGTCGTCTGCGCCGGTGACGCCGTGGGGCAGGAAGGTCGGGCCGTCGGACCATAGCTGGCGGTCGAGGCGGGCGAGCTGGGCCTCGTCGGCAGAGATGACCAGCAGGCGCTGATCCTCGGCCAGCAGCCGGGTGGCGATGCTGGAGAGGATGGTGTCGGGGGTCGCACCGCCGAGCTGGTAGAAGTCGACTTTCATGCGGCTATCTCTCCGTTCGTCCTGAGCGAAGTCGAAGGGCGGAAGCGTGATCTCACCTCGATGCCCTTCGACTACGCTGCGCTTCGCTCAGGACGAACGGTTCATCGTCACACTATTGCTCACACACATCCGCAACATATTGGTCGAGGAGGCGCACGCCATAACCGGTTGCACCCTTGTCGTAAGTGGTCGCCGGCTTGTCGCTCCACGCCATGCCGGCGATGTCGAGATGGGCCCATTTGACGCCCTCATCGACGAACCGCGACAGGAACATCGCGGCGGTGATCGAGCCGCCTTCGCGCGGGCCCACGTTCTTGACGTCGGCGATCGGGCTGTCGATCAGCCGGTCATAGGCCTCGCCCAGCGGCAGCCGCCACAGCGCATCGCCCGATGCCTTGCCGGCGGCGGTGAGCTGGGTCGCCAGGCCCTCGTCGTTAGCGAACATCCCGCCATATTCATGGCCGAGCGCGACGACCATTGCGCCGGTCAGCGTGGCGAGGTCGATAATCGTCGTCGGCTTCACCTTCGCCTGCGCCCAGGTGATCGCGTCGCACAGGACCAGCCGCCCCTCGGCGTCGGTGTTGATAACCTCAATCGTCTGACCCGACATCGACGTGACGACGTCGCCTGGTCGCTGGGCATTGCCGTCGGGCATATTCTCGACCAGCCCGCAGATGCCGACGACATTGGCCTTGGCCTTGCGCCCGGCGATTGCCTTCATGGCGCCAGCGACGGCGCCCGCGCCACCCATGTCCCACTTCATCGATTCCATGCCGGCGGCGGGTTTGATCGAGATGCCGCCGGTGTCGAACGTGACGCCCTTGCCGATCAGGCACAGCGGGGTCGCGCCGGGTTCGCCGCCATTCCAGCGCATGACGAGCAGTTGCGCATCGCGGACCGAGCCTTGCGACACGCCGAGCAGCGCGCCCATGCCGAGCTTGGCCATCTCCGCCTCGCCGAGCACTTCGATGTCGATGCCGAGCCCGGCCATCGCCGCGCGGCAGCGGGCGACGAAGCTTTCGGGGTAGATGATGTTGGCCGGTTCGGCGACCAGCTCACGGGTCAGCTCGACTCCGCCCGCGACTGGCGCCCAGCGCTCGGTCCAGCGCGTTTCCGCACCGGCCGCCGCGCCAACGATGGTCAGCGTGGCGAGGGTCGGCTTCTGCTTGTCCTTCAGTTTGGTGCGATAGCGGTCGTGCCGCCACGCGCGCAGCACCGCCGCGAGCGCAACGCGGGCGGCGGAATCCGCATCGAAATCTAAGCCGGTCAGATCAACTACGGCGTGGGTCTCGCCCGAAGTCAGCAGCTTGGCCGCGATCGCACCGCCCAGTTTCTCGGCGCTGTCCGCCGGCTTGCCGAGCGCGCCGAGGCCGACCAGCAGCAGGCGGCGACCGCCATCATCGTCGAGATAATGTTCGGCTGTGCCGCCCGCCTCGCCGTCGAAACGCTGGCGGCGCAGCGCTCCGTCGAGCGCCGCGCTGCGATCGCCGAGCGCTGGCCGGTTGCCGCCCATGGCTGGAATGACGAGCGCATAGTCGCCGGTCGGGCGGGTTTCGGCGAAGCTGATCTGCATGGAAGTCCTCAAATGGCTGAAATTTGAATCGGCGGCACCCTTAGGCGGCGTCGACAGCCAAGGCAAAACGTCTCGCGCGGCCGATCGCTGCACTCGGTGATTGCCGCCTTGCGGACGAGGTGCAATAGGCGGACCCGAACCCGTTATCCGGCCGAGGAAGCCAGGCGTTGCGCGCATCGAGATTTTGTTGGACCGCGCTGCCCCTGTTGCTCGCCGTCCCGACTGCCAGTTGGGCGCAGGAAGCGGCGGCGCCAGTCGAGACCCCCGGACCAGCTCCAACGACGAAGGACGGCACGATCGATTTCGCCGCCGACCAAGTTGCCTATGAGAACGACAGCGAGGTCGTCACGGCGTCCGGCGCGGTGCGGCTGGCGCGGGACGGCAATTACCTCGCCGCCGATCGCGTCACCTGGGACCGCAAGACCGGCAAGGTCCAGGCCGCCGGTAATGTCGTCGTGCTCGATCCGCGGGGCAACAAGCTGATCGGCGACAAGGTCGACCTGACCGATTCGCTCAAGGACGGGACGATCGACAATCTGCTCGTCGTGCTCGACACCGGTGGGCGGGTCGCGGCGCGGCGCGGATCGCGCGTCAATGGCGCAATCATCCTCGACAATGCGATCTACACCGGCTGCCCGGTGACCAGCGAGTGCGGCAAGGCGAAGCGGCCGAGTTGGACGATTACCGCCGCCCGGGTCGAGCGATCGGCCGACGGCAAGGAAATCCGTTTCAAGGGCGGGCGGATCAACATCCTGGGCGTCAGCCTGCCGCTGCTGCCGATCTTTTCGGTCAAGACCGACCAAGGCGGTACGACCGGCATCATCATCCCGGATTTCTCTTACTCGCATTCGAACGGGTTGGAGGTTGCGGTACCCTATCATCTCCAGTTCGCGCCCAATCGCGACGCGACACTGACGCCGCATTTTTACACCGGCAACGCTCCGGCGATCGACGCGCGCTATCGCCAGCTGACGAAGATCGGCGCGTTCCAGGTCGGCGGCTTCCTGACCTATGGCCGCGTCGACAGTTCGACGACGCTGCAGCCGATCGGCGACAAGGCCGTGCGCGGCTATTTCGAAGCCAATGGCAAGTTCCAGTTCAACCCCGACTTGAGCCTGACCACCTCGCTCCGCGCGGCGACCGACAAGACCGTCACGCGCCGCTACGACCTGACCCGTGACGACCGGCTGCGCAGCTTCGTCGATCTCGAGCGGATCACGCTCAACAGCTATATCTCGATCGCCGGCTGGGTGTTCCAGGGCTTGCGCGTCGACGACCGGCAGCGGACGATCCCGATCGCCCTGCCTGCAATCGACGCCCGCTTCCGGCTGGCCGACCCGGTGCTCGGCGGGCGGGTCGAAGTCCAGGCCAACAGTCTCGCCATCACCCGGCTCGATGGACAGGATACGCAGCGCGCTTTCATCCAGGCGCGGTGGGACCTGCGCAAATTGACCAAGATGGGTCAGGAGTTGACCTTTACCGCGCTTGGCCGGGGCGATGTCTATCACACCAGCGATTCGGCGGCGACGACGACTGCCCTCTATCGTGGTCTCGACGGCTGGCATGCGCGCGGCATCGGCGCGCTGGTTGCAGACGCGCGCTGGCCGCTGGTCGGAGCGGCGTTCGGCGGCAGGCAGATGATCGTCCCGCGCGTGCAGGTGGTGCTGACCCCGCCGACACCAAACCTAGAAATTCCGAACGAGGACAGCCGGTCGATCGACCTCGATGACAGCAACCTGTTCGCGATCAACCGCTTCTCCGGCTACGATCGGTGGGAGGACGGGTCGCGCGTCACCTATGGCGTCGAATATCAGCTTGAGCGCCCGCGCTTCTCGATCGATACGGTCATCGGCCAAAGCTATCGGCTGACGCGAAGCCCGACGCTATTCCCGCAGGGCACCGGCCTGACCGATCGCTTCAGCGACATCGTCGGCCGCACCCGCCTGCGCTATGGTCGCTTGATCGACATTTCGCATCGTTTTCGCATCGACAAGGGCAATTTCACCGTCCGCCGCAACGAGCTCGACCTGACCGTCGGCAGCGACGAGACTTACCTTCAGGTCGGCTACCTCCGCCTCAACCGCAACGTCGATCCGGCGATCGAGGATTTGCGCGACAAGGAGGAAGTGCGGCTGGCCGGGCGGTGGAAGTTCCGCCGCTACTGGTCCTTGTTCGGGGCGACGGTGATCGACCTCACCAACAAGGCTGAAGATCCCTTGTCGCTGGCCAACGGCTTCGCCCCGGTGCGGCACCGACTGGGAATCGATTATGAGGATGACTGCCTGCAATTTGGCGTCCAGTGGCGGCGCGACTATGAGCGCATCGGGACCTTCCGGAAGGGCAGCACGTTCGCCATCCATTTCGCGCTGAAGAACCTCGGCCGCTAAGGCTGGGTTCAGCGGGATGGCGGCAGGGGGTCGCTCGCTGAGGGTTGGACAATGAGGATTATCCGCGTGATATCGAGCAAGATGATGGGTTGGGCAACGAAGCTGGCGGCAGGGGCGGCGATCGCCGTTGCCGGGAACGCGCTGGCGCAGCAGGCAGGGGGCGATGAGTCGCAATCGCCCTCGGGCGAGATTAACAGCACCGCCGGGCTTAAGCTGCCGTCAAATCCCGAACTGTTCGGGACAACCATGCCGACCGAGATCAAGGCGACCGCGATCATCAATGGCGACGTTATTACCCAGACCGACATCGATCAGCGCCTCGCGTTGCTGGCGATTTCCAATGGCGGGCAGATTCCGGCCGACCAGATGCAGGCGCTGCGCGGTCAGGTGCTGCGCAACTTGATCGACGAAACGCTGCAAATCCAGGCGGCAAAAGGCGAAGATATAAAGGTCTCCAAGGACGATATCGACAAGACCGTCGCCCGCGTTGCCGGCAATGTGAAGCAGTCCCCCGAGCAGATGGCCACCTATCTCAAGTCGAAGGGCAGTTCGATCCGCTCGATCCGCCGCCAGATCGAGGGCGAAATCGCTTGGTCGCGACTGCAACGCGCCAAGATCGAGAATAATGGCAGCGTCGGCGACGACGAGGTCAAGGCGGTGATCGACCGGATGACCGCATCGAAGGGCACCGAGGAATATCGCGTCGGCGAAATCTTCCTCGCCGCCGCGCCGGGCCGCGAGAGCGCGGTGCGCGACAATGCCGGGAAGATCCTCGCTGCGTTGCGCCAGGGCGGATCGTTCGTCGGCTATGCCCGGCAGTATAGCGAATCCTCGTCGTCGGCAGTCGGCGGCGACCTTGGCTGGATGCGGCCAGAAATGCTGCCCGAGCCAATCGCCGCCGCGATCCGCCAGATGCAACCGGGTGCTATTTCCAATCCCATTGCCAACAGTGGTGGCTATTCGATCGTCGCGGTGCAGGACACTCGCAAGATCCTGACCGCCGATCCGCGCAGCGCGGTGCTGAGCCTGAAGCAGGTTTCGATCAGTTTTCCCAAGGGCATGACCCGCGCCCAGGCCGAGCCGACGGTACAGCGCTTCGCCCAGGCGGTGACCAGCGTCGGCGGTTGTGGCGGCGCAGACAAGCTGGCGACCGACTTCAAGGGCGAGATCGTCTCTTCCGACCAGGTCAAGCTGCGCGACCTGCCCGCGGCGTTGCAGGAGATGATGCTGCCGATGCAGGTCGGTCAGGCGACCCGCCCGTTCGGATCGATCGAGGAAGGCGTGCGGACGCTCGTCATCTGCGGTCGCGACGAGGCCAGCCCGAGCCAGCCGAGCTTTGACCAGGTCTATGCCCAACTCAACGAGGAGCGGACCAACCTTCGCGCCCGGCGCTATCTGCGGGACCTGCGCCGCGACGCAATAATCGATTTCAGGTAGGATTTTTGGCAAGCAACAGTCCACTGCCCCTCGCAGTATCGCTCGGCGATCCGGCGGGGATCGGTCCCGAGATCGTCGCCAAATGCTGGGACCATCGCGCCTCGTTCGGCCTGCCGCCATTCGTCGCGGTCGGCGATCCGCGCGCGATCGCGGCGGTGTGGGACGGCGAGGTGATCGTGATCGACGATCCGCGCGAGGCGGATGGGGCGTTCGACCACGGCCTGCCGATGCTGGCGATCGCCGCGACCCAGGCAGGGGAGCCGGGCCAGCCGACGCTCGCCGGGGCGCACGCTTCGCTCGACGCACTCGAACTGGCGGTGGGCCTGGCACGGTCTGGCACGGCGAGCGCGGTAGTGACGGCACCGGTCAGCAAGGAGCAACTCTACGCGATTGGCTTCACTCATCCTGGCCAGACTGAATTCATCGCTGAGCGCTGCGGCGTGTCGGCGGCGAACGTCGCGATGATGCTTGCCGGGCCGACGCTGCGAACGGTGCCAGTGACAATCCACGCGCCGCTGGCCCTTGTGCCGGGAATGCTGACCAGCGCGCTGATCGAAGCACGCGGGCGGGCGGCGCTGCGTGGCCTGCAGAAGAATTTCGGGATCGAGCGGCCGCGCCTCGCCGTCGCTGCGCTCAATCCGCACGCCGGCGAAGGCGGGACGATCGGACGCGAGGAGATCGACATCATCGAGCCGGCCATCGCCGCGCTGCGCGCCGAGGGGTGGCTCGTCACCGGCCCCTTCTCCGCCGATTCGATGTTCCATGCCTCCGCCCGCGCGCAATATGATGCGGCGCTGTGCATGTATCACGACCAGGCGCTGATCCCGCTCAAGGCGCTGCACTTCGAGGAGGGCGTCAACATCACGCTCGGCCTGCCGATCGTCCGCACCGCCCCCGATCATGGCACGGCGTTCGACATTGCCGGCACCGACTGCGCCGACCCGCGCGCGATGGCGGCGGCGATGCGCGTTGCGGCGGGTGCGGTCCACGCGCGGCAGATCGCGTGCAGCCGGGCGGCGTGAGCCCGGCGCCGCTTCGACCAGAACCCCTCCGCGACGTCATCGCCCGCCACGGGCTGTCGGCAAGCAAGGCGCTCGGCCAGAATTTCATCCTCGACCGCCAGTTGCTGGCGCGGATCGCGGCAATCCCCGGAGAGCTGGCGGGGCAAACCGTTTATGAGGTCGGGCCGGGACCGGGCGGCCTGACCCACGCGCTACTCGACAGGGGCGCGAACGTGGTCGCCGTCGAGCGCGACCGGCGTTGCCTACCTGCATTGGCGGAACTGAGTGAGGCATTTTCCGGCAAGCTGCGCCTGATCGAGGCGGATGCGCTGACGATCGACGAGCGTTCCGAAGTTGGAATCGGCGCGCATATCGTTGCCAACCTGCCTTATAATGTCGGCACCGCGCTGCTGCTGCGGTGGCTCGCCGGGCCGTGGCCGCCGTGGTGGCGCTCGCTGACACTGATGTTTCAGCGCGAGGTCGCCGAGCGCATCGTCGCGGCGGCGGGCAGCGAGCATTATGGCCGGCTGGCGGTCGCGGCGCAGTGGCGGGCGACACCGGCCCTGGCCCTGCCAGTCCACCGTTCGGCCTTCACCCCGCCGCCCAAGATTGCGTCGGCGGTGGTCCACATCGTGCCGGCGGCGATGCCGGAGGGGGTCGATCAAGGGGTGATCGAACGGTTGACGGCGGCGGCATTCGGGCAGCGGCGCAAAATGCTGCGGCAAAGCCTGAAGGCGATGCCAGGGGCGATCGCGGCGGCCGAGGGGCTGGGGATCGACCTTCAGCTGCGAGCCGAGGTGCTCAGCGTTGCGGATTATGTCGCGGTGGCGCGGGTGCTCAGCGCGACGCGTTAATTCTTCTTCGTCGCGGTCACTTGGGGCTTCACCGCTGCCACCGTCGGCCCGCGCGCAATCGCCGCGCCCAGTTCCGCCGCCTGCGGGCAGCCACCCTTGGCGCAAATCTGCTGCAGGCGGACGAGGTTCTGCTGAGCGCGCGGGGTCGCCCCGGCCTCGACCATTGCCACGCCCTGCACCGCTAGCGCGTCGCGGTCATTCGGCTCCAGGCTCAGCGCCTTGCCGGTGAAGCGGATTGCCTTGCCGAACAATTTCTGGCGGGTCGCGACGCGGGCAAGATCGACAAAAACGGCGCGGTTGCGCGGATCGACCGCCAGTGCCGTCTCAAAACTGTCGTTGGCGTCCTCAAGCTTGCCCGCGGCCAACGCGGCCTCGCCCTGCCGCTGCAGCTGGATCGACAGCGGCGCAATCTGGTCGTCGGGCTTCTGCGCCGCCAGCGGGGCAAGGCCCATCGCGCCGAACGCCATCGCCAACAGGATCAACCGCTTCGCCATCTGTCACTCCATCCGATCAGGCCCGACTATCACGACCGCACGAGCCGCGCGACGAAAAATCCGTCGGTCGCATCATGGCCCGGGGTGAGCAATCGACCCGGCCCCTCGATCCGGCCCATGCCGTCAAGCTCATCCTGCGCGCTCCATCCTGACTGGCGGCCTAAGATAGCGCCAACTTGATCCGCGCCTTCGCGGGTCAGCAGCGAGCAAACCGCATAGACTAGCACGCCGCCCGGCTTGATCAGCGGCGCGGCGAGATCGAGCACGCGCGCTTGCAGGGCCATGACGCGGGCGAGACGATCCGGCGTCAGTCGCCACCGGCCCTCGGGGCTCCGCCGCCACGTTCCGCTACCCGAGCAGGGCGCATCGACCAGCACGATGTCCGCGCTTGCGGCGAGATTGGCCAATCCTTCGGCCTCGCGCGGCGCGTCGAGCAGGCGCGTCGTGACGGTCGCCCC
>NZ_JANMWY010000226.1:0-1910 GCF_031380695.1 Sphingomonas sp.
AGCCAATCGCGATGCGCTTCCTCGCCCGCCGCAAACCGTACCAACTCCGGATCATGCCAGTCGGCCACGACCTCGGCGAACTCGGCCATGTCGGCGCAGATCGGCAGGTCGGCGCGATAGACACGGCCGAGCTCGTTCGGATCGGGGTGGATGTGAACCAGAATCTGCTCGGGATGATCGGGCGTGATCAGCTTGTAGCCATCGGTCGTCGCCTCGCCGAGCCGCGCGCCGACGACGAGCAGCAAGTCCGCCTCGCGAATGCGCTGCTGCAGCAAGGGATTGGGCCCATAACCCAGATTGCCGGCATAGACGGAGCAACTGTTCGCGACCGCATCCTGTCGCCGGAACGCCGCCGCGACCGGGATGCCATGGCGCGCTGCGAAATTGGCGAAATGATGCGCCGCCGCTGGGCTCCAGTCGGCTCCGCCGATAATTGCCACCGGATTGGTCGCGTCCTTGAGCAGCTCGAACATCGCGCCCACCGCGCCAGCACAGGCTGGCTGGGCGATCGGCGCAATGGCAGGCCGATCGACCGCCTCGACGCAATCGCGCAGCATGTCCTCGGGGATCGCGAGCACAACCGGTCCCGGCCGCCCCGCCGTCGCCACGCGATACGCCCGCGCGACATATTCGGGGATGCGGCGGGCATCGTCGATCCGCGCCGCCCACTTGGCGATCGGCGTGAAGAAGGCCGCAAAATCGACCTCCTGAAACCCTTCGCGATCCTTGTCGCCGCGATCGAGGTCGCCGACGAACAGGATCAGCGGGGTGGAGTCCTGCATCGCGACATGGACCCCGGCCGAAGCGTTGGTCGCCCCCGGCCCGCGCGTCACGAACGCCACGCCCGGCCGCCCGGTCAGCTTGCCGTCAGCATCGGCCATATAGGCGACCCCGCCCTCCTGCCGGCAGACGACGACATCGATCGACGGCGCATCGTGCAGCGCGTCGAGCACCGCGAGGAAGCTTTCGCCCGGTACGGTAAACACCCGGTCACAGCCTTGGGCGATGAGCTGATCCACGAGGATGCGGCCACCGGTGCGGAGGGGAGTTGTCATGGAAAGCGCTTTAGCCGGGAGATCAATTTGACGGAAGTGCGTCTCATTGACGTCGGCAACAGCCGATATAAGATTGGCCGATGAGTATGAATAACAGCATTCAGAAGATGCACGAGAACTTCGAGGCTCAGTTCGAAGTCGCCGCTGATGGAAGATACCTTTACCGCCGCAATCAGAAGGACGAACCGATCCCTGTCAGTGCGGACGAACGTGAGCGCTTCATTCGTCAGTACAAATCGCTCATCCGGGTCATCCTGGGTGGAATGATGGCCGCCCTAGTCGCCTTTTTTGCATTGGTGATATGGTGGACCGCCGCTACAAAATCCGAATTACCGGACGTGCCGACCTATATTGGAATCAGCGCAATTGCGATTGTCGCGCTCACCTTGATGTATTGGGTTCGAGGATCGCCAGCTCGTGAACTCGGCGGGCGCGCTCCAATCGGACGCAAGCGGACGCGGGAAGAAATGCGGTCAATCTTCTTCAAGAAAATTAGTTACGGACAGCTTGCCATGGCCGCAGTTGTCGGTGCATTTCTCCCGTTCACGTCTGGCCCCGACGTCTTTCACGGCTGGGCGCGATTATGGCTCGTTTTCGGAGGCCTGATCGTGCTGCTGGCTGGCGTGCAGGCGGTTCGAAAGTGGAGTTTTGACAGACAGCGCCCTTAGAATTTTTCGTGATCTCTCACGCCTGGTGAATCGCCTTGACCACCTGATAGGTTTCCAGGCCCTCCGTGCCGCCCTCCGACCCGAAGCCTGAATCCTTGACCCCACCGAACGGGGCGTCGGCCGTCGAGATGCCGAAGCTGTTGATCCCGACCATCCCCGCCTCGATCGCGTCGCCGAGCAAATTGGC
>NZ_JANMWY010000248.1:0-12813 GCF_031380695.1 Sphingomonas sp.
CGACCCGGCGGTACTCTATTGCGTGAAGGTCGCCGCGACGTGCCAATATTCGGCGACTCAAGCGGTGCTGACGACCGCCGGGCCGAAGCGGATGCAGCCGATCGATCAGGCCTATCTGGCGGCGTTCCGGGACGTGGCGCAGGAGCGGGTACGCCGTGCCGGAGTCCGCCTGGCACACCTGATGAACCTGGCCCTCGACCCGGCCTATACCGCGCCGGTCAGGAATTCGACGCAACAGCCTTGATCGGGCACAAAAAAAGGCCCGCGATCAACGCGGGCCTTTTGGATATGGTGGAGCCGTGGGGGATCGAACCCCAGACCTTCGCAATGCCATCGCGACGCTCTCCCAGCTGAGCTACGGCCCCGTGCCCGTGCCTTTAGGCGATGTTTTCCCGGCTGGAAACGGGAAAATGCATCGCCTGGACGGCGTGATCCTTAATGTTCTTCTTCGCTGTCGGCGGTCGGAACACCAAGGTCGTCCTCGCCGGTCGCCAGATCGACTTCGTCGTCCGCGCTGATTTCCTCATCCTCGTCGGGGACCAAATCCTCGGCGCCGAGATCCTCATTGGCTTCCTTGACCTTGTCGGGGACATTGGCCGCCTCGAACGCCATCGGCTGCTTCGACTTCAACACCGATTCCGGAGAGAAGCTGGCGGCGCAGGCGATGCACGTAATCGGCTCGTCCTTGCCCAGGTCATAGAAGCGGGTCGAACATTTGGGGCAGGTACGTTTCGTACCCCATTCGGGATTGACCATCTGGCCATGTCTCCAGTTGTGCGGTGAAGGGCGGCCAAAAAAGGCCGGCCCGGTCTTCGACGCGCGCCTTGCCATAGGCTTTGCCCCCTGTCAAAGCGCGCGGCGGTGACCAGTATCGCTCCCCGCCCACTCGTGATCGCCGTCGACGGGCCGGCCGCCAGCGGCAAGGGCACGATCGCCCGCGCGTTGGCCGCTCATTATGAGCTGCCGCACATGGATACAGGGCTGCTGTACCGCGCCGTGGCGCTCAACCTCACGCGATGGGGCGGCGACCCGGGCAATGAGTTCGAAGCGCTGAGGGCGTGCGACCGGGCGGGTGTGTCGCCCGACGATCCCGACTTGCGCAGCGAAATCGTCGGCGAAGTCGCGTCGCGAATCTCGGCCTATCCATCGGTGCGGGCGGCGCTGCTCGAACGGCAGCAGGCGTTCGCGGCCCAGCCCGGGGGTGCGGTGCTCGACGGGCGCGACGTTGGCACGGTCATCGCGCCGGCTGCGGCCGTCAAACTGTTCGTCACTGCTTCGCCCGAGATCCGCGCGCGGCGCCGGACCGAGGAATTGCTTGCCAGTGGACGCCGGGTTCATTTCGACGATGTGCTGACCGACATCCGCGCCCGCGACAGGCGCGATGGCGGACGCGATGCGGCGCCCTTGCAGCGGGCGGAGGATGCGGTGCTGCTCGATACGGGCGAAATGTCCCGCGATGAGGCAATCCGGGCGGCGATTGCGCTGGTCGAGCGGAAACGCGGCTGATCCTTCGTTGTGGAGGGAACTTCATGAACAGGCTGTTGTTTCAGGTTCACGCAACCGAGCGCATAGTGGCCGCGTTGAACATGTAACGAAACAATTAGGAGACTATATCATGCGCAAGATCATGCTCGCGCTCGTCGCCACTTCGATGGCGATTCCGACCGTCGTGCTGCCGACGACGGCAGCCGAAGCCCAGACCTATCGCGGTCGGGCTTATAGCAACAGCTATTGCCGACGCCATGGTGGCACGACCGGTGCGATCGTCGGCGGTGTCGGTGGTGCTCTGGCCGGCAACGCGATTGCTGGCGGCACAACCGGAACCTTGATCGGTGCTGGTGCCGGTGCCCTGCTCGGACGCCACATCGAGCGCAATACCAAGCGCGCGAACTGCTACCGCGACCGCGGCTATTACCGCCGCTAGCGCCTGGATTTAAGCTGAATTATCGAGTCGGCGGAGGAAACTCCGCCGGCTTTTTATTCGACCAGCTTGATCAGCCGCCGCTCGAGCGGAGCGAGGACGGGACCAAGCTCGTGGCCGCGCTTCAGCACAGCGCCATGCTCGCCGATCAAGGCGAACGCGCCCTGTTTGGCACGCAGTTGCGGACGCTTTTCGATGCGGACTTCGGGACGTTCGGTGGTGCGGCGAAAGGCGTCGAAGCTGGCGACGTCGCGGCCGAACGACATTGCATAGTCGCGCCAGTGGCCAGCGGCGACCATCCGTCCATAAAGGTCGAGTATGCGCTGCAGCTCGGCGCGGTCGAAGGCGGTCAGGCTGTGCCGATCCCGGGGTCCCGGAAACGGCGCGACGACGCTCAAGCGCGCTTGACCTGATCGACGATGGCGGAGGTGCCACGCGTGCCAATCTCGGCGCGCAGGTCAGCCAGTTCACGGCGCAATGCGACCAGCTCCTGCTCGACCGCAGTCAGACCGGCGCGCTGCGGATCGCAATCCTCGCCGCAGGCCGTGCCATAGGCGAGGAAGCCGGGGCTGTAGTGTGTGGCGTCGACCGGGACCGGCTTGGCCGGGATGCCGACGACGCTCGTGTTGGCCGCGACATCCCTGGTGACGACGGCATTGGCACCGACGCGCGCGCCCTCGTTGACCGTGATCGGGCCCAGCACCTGCGCGCCCGAACCGACGACGACGCGATCGGCCAGCGTCGGGTGGCGCTTGCCGGTCAGGCCGTTGGTCGGGTTGGTGCCGCCCAAGGTGACATTCTGGTAGATGGTGACGTCATCGCCGATCTGCGCCGTCTCGCCGATCACGGTAAAGCCATGATCGATGAAGAAGTGGCGGCCGATCGTCGCCCCCGGGTGGATGTCGATCGCGGTTAGCAGGCGCGAAAAGTGATTGATGAAGCGGGCCAGGAAGAACAGGTTTCCGACGAACAGCCAGTGGGCGACGCGGTGAAAGCCGAGCGCCCATACGCCCGGGTAAAGCATCACTTCCCAGCGCGAGCGGGCAGCAGGATCGCGCGCCTTTATCGAGTCCAGATAGTCAATCAGCGCTGAAGTCACGGGCGCACCCCTATGGTCACCGAGCCAATGTAGCGGTTCGTCGGGCGATTTTCAAAGGTGCGGGCGAAGACAGCCTTGCAATAGGCTGGTCTTCATTGATTAAGGCACTTAGACAGGCCAAACTGATTGGAACAGGCGATGATTGTTTACCTGCCGACCATCAAGCAGCTGCAATATCTCGTTGCGCTGCGCGACTATGGCCATTTCGGCAAGGCGGCCGAGAGCTGCTTCGTCACCCAATCGACGCTGTCGGCCAGCCTCCGCGAACTGGAGACGCTGGTCGGGGTGACGTTGGTCGAGCGGACGCGGCGGGTGGTTCGGTTTACGCCGCTGGGCTTGCGGATTGCGGAAAAGGCACGGCGCGTGCTGCGCGAGGCGGAAGAGCTGGCCGACATGGCGCGCGCCGAGGGGCTGCCGCTGACCGGCGAGCTGCGCATGGGGGTGATCCCGACGATCGCGCCCTTCCTGCTGCCGGCGATCCTGCCGCGGTTGCGCACCCGATGGCCCGAACTGAAGCTGTTCCTGCGCGAGGAGACCAGCCAGGCGGCGTGCGACGCGCTCCACCGCGGACAGCTCGACTGCGTCCTGCTGGCCTCGCCCTACGCGTGCGGGGATGTCGAGTTGATGCCGCTGTTCGACGACGAGCTGCTGCTTGCCTTCCCGCCGAACGAGAACCCGCCGGCGCATGTGGCGGCGGCGGCGATCGACGAGCATCGCCTGCTCCTGCTGGAGGATGGCCATTGCCTTAAGGACCATGCTCTGGCGGCGTGCAACCGGCCGCAGCTGCGCGCCGAGGCGCGGATGCTGGGGACGTCGCTGCACACGCTGGTGCAAATGGTCGACAATGGGCTGGGCCTCACGCTGGTGCCGCAGATGGCGATTTCGGCGGGGATTTTGAAGGGGACGGGGATCGTCACGCGGCGCCTCGATGCGGACAAATCCTCGCGCGCCATCGCGCTGGCTTGGCGCAAGGGCAGCCCGCGCGCTGCGGAATTCCGGATGCTCGGTGAGGCGCTGGTCGAGGCACGCCAAGTCGCGCGATGATGCTGCGGCGCGTCCCCTCGTTAAGGACGCGCCGCAGTCCGTCAGGCGGCGATGTCGTCCGCCGTGCGGGCGATGACGTCGAAGCGGTCGGCGTTCATCACCTTGGTCCAGGCCTTGACGAAGTCCTTGACGAACTTCTCTTCATGGCCCTTTTCGGCATAGACTTCGGCGGTCGCGCGAAGCTGGCTGTTCGAGCCGAAGATGAGGTCGGTGCGGGTTGCCCGCCACCGCTCCTGCCGCCCGCCGCGAACATAGCCGACGAACTCCTCGTCGCCGCTGGTGTCGACCACTTCCCAAGTCGTGTCCATGTCGAGCAAATTGACGAAGAAGTCGTTGGTCAGCTGGCCCTTGCGACTGGTCAGCACGCCGTTCGAAGAGTCCTTGTGGTTGGCCCCGAGCACGCGCAGCCCGCCGATCAGGACCGTCATTTCCGGCCCCGACAGGCCGAGCAGCGCGGCGCGGTCGAGCAGCAGTTCCTCGGTCTTCACGCTGTGCTTCGTTTTAAGGTAGTTGCAGAAGCCGTCGGCGGCGGGTTCCATCACGGCGAAGCTGTCAACGTCGGTCCACGCCTGGGTTGCATCGCCGCGCCCGCCAGTGAAGGGGACGTCGACCGGATAGCCGCCGTCCTTCGCCGCCTTCTCGACCGCAGCGGTGCCGGCCAACACGATCGCGTCGGCCATCGACATCGACCCGCGCAGCGAGTCGATCTTGGCGAGCACCGTGACCAGCTCGTTGGGATCGTTGACCGCCCAGTCCTTTTGCGGAGCGAGGCGAACGCGAGCACCATTCGCCCCGCCGCGGTGGTCAGACTTGCGATAGGATGAGGCCGAGGCCCACGCCGCCTTGACCATCTGGCCAACGCTGAGCCCGCTAGCGAGGATCGCCGACTTGAATGCGGCGACGTCGGCGGCGGACGGCGCGGAGCCGGCGGGGACCGGGTCCTGCCAGATCAGCTCTTCCTTGGGCACTTCGGGCCCGAGGTAGCGCCCGATCGGCCCCATGTCGCGATGGGTCAGTTTGAACCAGGCACGAGCAAAGGCGTCCTTGAACGCTTCGTGATCGGTGCGGAACTTCTCCGAGATGACACGGAATTCCGGGTCAACCTTCAACGCCATGTCGGCAGTGGTCATCATCGTCGGCACGCGCTTCGACGAATCATGCGCCGCCGGAGCCATATCCTCATACTTCTGGTCGATCGGCTGCCACTGCTGCGCGCCGGCCGGACTGCGAACAATCTCATATTCATAGTCGAGCAGCAGACGGAAGTAGTTCTCCGTCCACTCCGTGGGTGTATTGACCCACGCGCCTTCGATCCCGCTGGTGATGGCGTGCGCGCCGATACCGCTCTCGAACGAGCTGGCCCAGCCCATTCCCTGCAACGCGATGTCGCTCCCTTCGGGGGCGTCACCGACCAGACCTGCGTCGCCCGCGCCATGCGCTTTGCCGAAGGTGTGACCGCCGGCGGTCAATGCGACCGTCTCCTCATGGTTCATCGCCATGCGCTCGAACGTGATCTTGATGTCGCGCGCCGACTGGAGCGGATCGGGCACGCCGCCCGGGCCTTCGGGATTGACGTAAATCAGGCCCATCTGGATCGCAGCAAGGGGGTTTTCGAGGTCCAGTTCACGGTCGGGCTGGATGCGAGTTTCTTCAGCATCGACCCACTTGGACTCGGCACCCCAGTAGATGTCGCGCTCGGGCTCATAAACGTCGCGGCGACCGGCGCCGAAGCCGAACACCGGTCCGCCCATCGATTCGATCGCGACGTTGCCGGCGAGGATGAACAGGTCGGCCCAGCTGATGCTCTGGCCATATTTCTGCTTGATCGGCCACAGCAGGCGGCGGGCCTTGTCGAGGTTGCCGTTGTCGGGCCAGCTGTTGAGCGGGGCGAAGCGCTGCTGCCCGCTGTTGGCACCGCCGCGACCGTCGGCGGTGCGATAGGTGCCGGCGGCGTGCCACGCCATGCGGATCATGAACGGGCCGTAATTGCCGTAATCGGCCGGCCACCACGGCTTGCTATCGGTCAGCATAGTGACAAGGTCGGCCTTCAGCGCCTGATAATCGAGCAATTTGAACGCCTGGGCATAGTCGAAGTCCTCGCCCATCGGATCCGATGAGCCGCCAGCCTGGCTGAGAATCTCGAGCGGCAGCGAGTCAGGCCACCAGTCGTTGTTTGTGCGGCCGAGCAGGGCGCGCGCCGCCGCTGGCTTCATCGGGCAGCCCATCGGATCACCAGTCTTCGCGTCCATCGTCCATCCTCTCATCTGAATTGATCGGATTGGGCCTAGGCCCGCTGGAGAATCGATGAAAGCGATTAAACTTCGTCAGGCCGAACGGAAAAACCGATCAGTCAAAATGCTTGAGACCGATCCTGAGATAGTCCCAGCCGGTGATCAGCGTGAGGATCGCGGCCGCCCACAGGCTCATCAACCCAACGGTGTGAACCCACGGCATGTGCGGTAGAGCGCCGCCCAGGATCAGTGCGCCGAGCGCTACCAGTTGGAAGGTCGTCTTCCACTTGGCCAGCTGACTGACCGGGACCGATACTTGCAGGCTGGCCAGATATTCACGCAGGCCCGAGACAAAAATTTCGCGCAGCAGGATGATCAGCGCGGCGATGATGTGCAGACCGGCGATTTCGGGAACCGGATTTTCCTTGCGGCTTGAGATCAGCATGATCAGCACTGCCACGACCATGATCTTGTCGGCGATCGGATCGAGAAACTGACCGAGCCGCGAAATCTGCCCCTGCGCACGGGCAAGATAACCGTCGAAATAGTCGGTCATGCCGACGACACAGTAGAGGACGAAGGTGATCGCATAGTCGAGCGGCGCTGGCCGCCACAGCAGGAACACCAGGATCGGCACCGCGAAGATGCGCGACAGGGTCAGCAGGTTGGGCAAGGTCAGCATGACGGCGTCCAGTGCATAGGGGCGCGGGCGGGCACGTCAAACCCGTGCCGTGATGGAATCGGCAGGTCAAAGCCGATTGCCGTTGTCCGGCAAGCCGCTATGGCGGGCGAGACACGGCGAAGTGGTTCGCTGCAAACGAGGAATCCGAAGGCGCCGAATGCAGGACAGTTTCCACCTGCTCAAGACGCGGCGTTTCCTGCCCCTTTTCGCCACCCAGTTCCTCGGTGCGTTCAACGACAATCTGTTCCGCACCGCGATGGTGCTGCTGGTCATTTACGGCATTTACGGCGATCCGCGGCAGGAGGCGACGTTCAGTGCGGTCGCCGGCGGGCTGTTCATTCTGCCCTTCTTCCTGCTCTCGGCGCTGGCCGGACAGCTGGCGGATTCGAACGACAAGGCGCGCATCATTCGCATCGTGAAGACGGCGGAGATCTTCATCATGATGTTCGGCGCGGCCGGACTGATGCTGCAAAACGTTCCGCTGCTGCTGATCGCGCTGACCGCGATGGGGGTTCATTCGACGTTCTTCGGGCCGATCAAATATGCCGTCCTGCCCCAGCACCTGCAGGACGGCGAAGTGCTCGGCGGGACCGGGCTGGTCGAGGCGGGGACCTATGTCGCGATCCTCGGCGGGACGCTGCTCGGCGGGGTGCTGGTGTACAAGCATGCCGACGGATTTCACGCGATTCGGGCAGCAGTCGCCGTACTGGTCGTTGCCGGGACAGGGCGCTGGGTCGGCGGGATGGTTCCCGCTGCGCCGCCCGATCCCCACGCCCCGACATTCAAGATGGACTGGCACATCGTGCGCGCATCGATCGCCCTGGTCAGTGCAACCCTGCACATCCGGCGGCTGTTCATCGCCATCCTCGCGATCAGCTTCTTCTGGGCAATGGGGGCGGTGCTCGCCGCGCAATTTCCGCCGCTGGTCAAGAACGGGCTGGGCTCGGACCAGCATGTCGCGACGTTGTTCCTGGCGGTCTTTTCGATCGGTGTCGCGCTGGGGTCGGTGGCGGTCAATCGGCTACTCGGCGGGCATGTCTCGGCGCGCTATTCACCCGCGGCGGCGCTCGGCATGGGCCTCTTCGTGCTCGATCTCTATCGGCGGGTTAAATATTGGCCGCCGCTGGGCGAGGGCCTGCCGCTGCGCGGGCTGCACGCGTTCCTGGCCCTCCCCAACAGCTGGGCGGTGGTGCTCGACCTGCTCGGCGTGGCGATCGCCGGAGGCATGTTCGTGGTGCCGCTCTACGCCTTCCTGACGACGACCGTTGCCAAGTCAGAGACCGCGCGAACGGTCGCGGCGAATAACATCGTCAATTCGGGCCTCATGGTGTTGGCGACGCTGATCCTGACGCTGGCGGTGCAGCTGGGCGTGACTGTGGCCGACAGCCTGCTGATCGTCGCTGTCGGCAGCGTCATCGCCGCCTGGCTCGGCTGGCTGCTGCACAAGGCGTGCGATTAAACGCCGCGAGCCAAGCTCAGATCAGATATATCGCCATGAACAGGAAGCCGCCGACGAAGGTCGTGGCGAACAGCTTCAGGTCGGACGCCATGCCAGGGCAGCTCGCGAGGGAAGCGG
This sequence comes from Sphingomonas sp., assembly GCF_031380695.1. Taxonomy (GTDB): domain Bacteria; phylum Pseudomonadota; class Alphaproteobacteria; order Sphingomonadales; family Sphingomonadaceae; genus Sphingomicrobium. Next base: position 8,554 of record NZ_JANMWY010000248.1, read on the forward strand.
TTTCGCGGACGAACAGCGGACCACGTCCGAACAGGCGGGGGTCGAGGGCGACCACGGAACGCAACATTTGCATGCGGACTTCTTAACGCGGCTTTTACCACGTCGCCAACGTCCAATTTTGCGGTTTGGCTCCGTTTCGTGTCATAACGGGAATGCGGCGCGGACGCGGCCTGCGCGAGGTTAGGCGACGGCCCTGCGCAGGCACGGCGAAAGATCGGAAATTCCGGTTTCGGGTCGATCTCGGAGCAGCTGCTCGGCCTGGTGCGCGCTGGTCGGCTTGCCGAAATACCAGCCCTGGCCGACGGCGCAGCCCATCTCGATCACCGCTGCGCAGGTCGCCGCATCCTCGATCCCCTCGACGGTAACCGGCACGCCGATCGCCGTTGCCAGCGTCGTTACGGCGCGAACGATGGCACTGCTCTCGCGGTCGCGATGGATGGTAGTGACGAAACTGCGGTCGATCTTGATTACATCGAATGGCAGCGCGCGGAGGTGCGATAGCGATGAGAAGCCGCTGCCAAAATCGTCGAGGGCCAGGCGAATGCCCTGGTTCTTCAGGCTGGTGACGATGATGTGGGCCTGGTCCATATCGCCGAACAGCGAGCTTTCGGTTATTTCGAGCACCAGCCGGTCGGCCGGGAATCCGGTTTCGGTAAGGATGCGCACGATCTTCTGCGCCAGCCATGGATCGCCCAGCTGAAGCGGAGAGATGTTGACCGACAGCTTGATCGCCGGATCCCACTTCGCTGCCGCGGTGAAGGCCAGCCGCATCAGTTGTTCCGACAAACGGCCGATGACGCCTAGATCTTCCGCAACCGGGATGAACGTGTCGGGCATGATGATGCCGGACATCGGGTGGTTCCAGCGCGCGAGTACTTCGAAGCCGACGATCGTGCCCGTCTCGAGATCGACCTGTGGTTCGAAATAGGGCTCGAACTGGTCATGTTCGATGCCCATCAACACGCCCTGCTCAAGCTCGCTATTGGCCAGCAAGGCGCGTTCCATGCCGGCATCGAACCACACCGCCTTGGTCGAGCGGCCGGTCTTGGCATGCTCGAGGGCGATGTCGGCGCGGCGCAGGAGGTCGGCGATGGTGACATCGGCGGCGTCGCTCATCGCCATGCCGATGAACGCCCCGACCTGAATGAGCTTGCCGTCGATCTCGTGCGACGCGGTAACGGTGCGGAGCAGGGCCTCGCCGCTGATCTCGATCGCCTTGATGTTGTGGCCGGGCCACGCCAGTGCGACGGCGAATTCGTCGCCGCTCGTCCGGGCTACCAGCGCATAGTCATCGGCCACACCGATCACGCCGGCCGCGATCCGGCGCAACGTCTCGTCACCCACATCGAAGCCGAAGCGGTCGTTGATACCCTTGAAGCGATTCAGCTGGATCGAAAACAGCACGACCTGCTGAACGCTTTCGCACGCCGGACCTGTCAGGCGCGCGGCCCGGTCAGCGAAGCCGCGCCGGTTGAGCAGCCCGGTCAGTGCGTCGGTCGTCGCGATCAGTCCTGCGCGTGCCTCGCTATCCTGGCGGCGCTCGCTTTCATGATGAAGGTCGACATAGCGCCGCCAGCCGAACAGGATCAGCGCGACATTGAGCATCAGCGCGGTGCTCGCGATGCGGGCGGTGCTACCTAACCGGGCATCAGCGAACTGCAATTCCCGAAAGAACATGCTGCCGTTCCAGATCAGCAGCATGACAGCTCCGATCAGGATGGCGAGGACCAGCGCATCGCGCCGCGCATTCGCAACCGATGGGCTGGTCCCCCGCGATCCGGAGTTACGCTTCGATGACATGCATGTCGGATAGCCGGTCCGACTTAACAAACCCCTCCAAACCGCCGAATTGCATCAGCCTGGCGGGCATGTTTACATTGCCAACATGCAGTCGGCCAGCTTCGCGTTGGTGCGGACGGCGGGACTCGAACCCGCACGCCCAAGGGGCAGAAGATTTTAAGTCTCCAGCGTCTACCGTTCCGCCACGTCCGCACGGGCCACGGCGTCGCGCGGGGACGACGCGGGGTCAAGCACTTCGCCGTGTTTATTCGGCAGCGACTTCGCCTAAATTCAGCCGCTCGCGCATTTCCTTGCCCGGCTTGAAATAGGGCACTCGCTTGGCCGACACATCGACCGAGGCGCCGGTGCGCGGATTGCGACCGATGCGGGCATCGCGCTGTCGCGTCGAAAACGCCCCGAAGCCGCGCAGCTCGACCCGGCCACCCCCGGCGAGCTGCGCCGAAATGGTGTCGAACAAGCCACCGACGACGCCCTCGATCTCACGCTGCGTCAGGTCGGGAAAATCGCCACATAGTTTCTGCACGAGCTCGGAACGGATCATGGCCTGCCCTTGTGATCAAGCGCGGCCCCCCTGAGCTGCGCGCGTGGCGCACGGTGTCAAAAAAAAGGCCGCGGCGCAAGCGTCCAGACGCTCGTGCCACGGCCATTTAAAACCACTTTCGCGGGGGAAACGATTACTTCTTGGCAGCTTTCAGAGCCTCGCCCAGAATGTCGCCCAGGCTGGCACCCGAATCGGACGAGCCATATTGCGCGACGGCCTGCTTCTCTTCGGCCATCTGCAGTGCCTTGATCGAGAAGGTCGGCTTCTTCGAACGGTCGAAGCCCGACACCAGCGCGTCGAACTTCTGCCCGACCTGGAAGCGCTCGGGTCGCTGCTCGTCGCGGTCGCGGCCAAGGTCGGTGCGCTTGATGAAGCCGGTCACGCCGTCGTCGCCGACCTGCACTTCCAGCCCGCCGTCGCGAACCTCGAGCACGGTCACGGTGACCGTCTCGCCCTTGTTGGCGCCCCCGGCACCGCCCGACGCGCCGGCGCCAACGGCGACCCCGCCGCGCTCGAGCTGCTTCATGCCGAGCGAGATACGCTCCTTTTCGACATCGACGTCGAGCACCACGGCCTTGACCGTCTCACCCTTGTGATGAAGCGCGAGGGCTTCCTCGCCGGTCACGCCCCAGGCGATATCCGACATATGGACCATGCCGTCGACGTCGCCATCGAGCCCGATGAACAGGCCGAACTCGGTCGAGTTTTTGACCTCGCCGTCGACTTGGCTACCCACCGGATGCTTCTCGGCGAAGTCGCTCCATGGGTTCGACTGAGCCTGCTTGAGGCCGAGCGAAATGCGCCGCTTCTCCTCGTCGACCTCGAGAATCTTGACCTCGACCTCCTGGCTCGTGGAGACGATCTTGCCCGGATGGACGTTCTTCTTGGTCCAGCTCATCTCGGAGACATGGACCAGGCCCTCGATCCCCGGCTCGAGCTCGACGAACGCGCCATATTCGGTGATATTGGTCACGCGGCCGGTGAAATTGCCCTCGATCGGGTATTTCGCGGATGCGCCTTCCCACGGATCGCTCTCGAGCTGCTTCATGCCGAGCGAGATGCGCTGCGTATCGCGGTTGATGCGGATGATCTGCACCTTGACCGTGTCGCCGATCGCGATCAGCTCCGACGGGTGGCCGACGCGCTTGTAGCTGATGTCGGTGACGTGGAGCAGGCCATCAATGCCGCCGAGGTCGACGAACGCACCATAATCGGTGATGTTCTTGACCACGCCCTCGATTACCTGGCCCTCGGCCAGCGTCAGGATCAGGCCCGAGCGCTGTTCCGCGCGGGTTTCTTCCAGGATGGCGCGGCGCGACACGACGATATTGCCGCGGCGGCGATCCATCTTGAGGATCTGGAACGGCTGCGGCAGGTCCATCAGCGGACCGACGTCGCGCACCGGGCGGATGTCGACCTGCGAACCCGGCAGGAAGGCGACGGCGCCGCCGAGGTCGACGGTGAAGCCGCCCTTGACCCGGCCGAAGATCACTCCGTCGACGCGCTCGCCCTTCTCGAATTCCTTTTCCAGCTTGTCCCACGCGGCTTCGCGGCGGGCGCGATCGCGCGACAGCATCGCTTCGCCACTGGCATTCTCGACCCGGTCGACGAACACTTCGACTTCGTCGCCAACCTTGAGCTCGGCCTTCTGGCCCGGCAGCGCGAATTCGCGCAGCGGCACGCGGCCTTCGGACTTGAGCCCGACGTCGATCACGGCGAGATCATTCTCGATCGCGGTGACGGTGCCCTTGACGACCTAACCCTCGAAGGACTCGTTCTCGCCGCCAAGCGATTCATTGAGGAGCGCGGCGAAATCGTCGCGGGTTGGAAATGCCGTTGTGGCCATGAAGTGGTTGTTCTTTCAAAAAGCGTTTCGGCCGCTGGCCGGACCAACATGGTCGGCTTCCGTCGAGCGGACT
>NZ_JANMWY010000270.1:0-25598 GCF_031380695.1 Sphingomonas sp.
AGCGACGACCAGCAAGATCAGCGAAGACCAGCTCTTCTACGCCCAGATGCGCGGGTTGGACGCGGAGGCGGCAGTGGCGCTGATCGTGAATGGGTTTGCGCGCGAAGTACTCAAGCAACTGCCGATGGAGTTCGCGGTCGAAGCGCAGAAGCTGCTGGGGATTTCGCTTGAGGGGAGCGTGGGGTGAAAAAGATTCTGTCGGCGTTGATTCTCATTACAATCGCGAGTCCGGCCGTCGCTCAGGGGATTCCCGAGCCGAAACCTACAGCTCGAGATATATATGTCGGTTGCTCTCTATTCGTCCACAATACGGACGTCCCCACGAACGAGCGGGGACATAGCCAACCTTACAGTGCCGCTATGTGCGCTTTATACAGTCTGCTCGCCATTCGTGACCGCGAGAGCAGGGTCGAAGGTAAAGATGACACACTTCGGTTCTGCCTTCCCAAAACCGCTGAGGCGTCTCAGAATCCAAGCCTCGCGATGGCCTACGCCTATATCGACTTCTTCGAGAATCGGAGTGCTTCGTTAGCGGGAAGAGCCGGGAATGAAGCCTACGTTGCGTCGATGATTCTAAAGTGGCCATGCTAATGCTCCAAATTGAAAACCTCCACGCCACGGTTGCCGGTAAGCCGATCCTCAACGGCTTGTCCCTCACCGTCCCGACCGGCGAGATCCATGCGATCATGGGGCCCAATGGCGCGGGCAAGTCGACGCTCGCCTATGTCCTTGGCGGGCGGCCGGGGTATGAGGTGACGGGGGGGAGCGTGATGTTCACCCCAGCCCGTCACCCCGGCCCCCGAGCCGGGGTCCCGCTTCTGACTGTGGGCGGCGACGAAGAAGGAAGAAGCGGGACCCCGGATCAAGTCCGGGGTGACGGGGATGATTTGGACCTCCTCGCCCTAGCCCCCCACGAACGCGCCGCCGCCGGGCTGTTCCTCGGCTTTCAGTACCCCGTCGAAATCCCCGGCGTGTCCTACCTCCAGTTCCTCCGCGAAAGCCTCAATGCGCAGCGGCGCGGGCGCGGCGAAGCCGAACTCAGCGGCGCCGAATTCATCCGCCTTGCCAAGGCCCAGGCGGCGCTGCTCGGCATGGACGCCGACATGCTCAAGCGTCCAGTCAACGTCGGCTTTTCCGGCGGCGAGAAAAAGCGTGCCGAAATGGACCAGATGGGCATCATGGCGCCTCGCCTCGCGATCCTCGACGAGACCGACAGCGGGCTCGACATCGACGCGCTAAAGGCGGTCGGTGCGGGCATCAATGCGATCATGCGCGCGCCCGACAAGAGCGTGCTGCTGATCACCCATTACCAGCGGCTGCTCGATTACGTCCGCCCCGACCGCGTGCATGTCCTCGATCGCGGCAAGATCACGCGCAGCGGTGGGCCCGAATTGGCGCACGAGCTCGAGCGCGAAGGTTATCAAGAGGTGGCGGCGTGACTGCGCTCCCGACCCGCAAACTCGAAGCCTATCGCTACGCCGACATTGCCGCGCTTGGCGACGTGTGGGACGCGCTGGCCGCGCCGGAAATGCTGCACATTGCTGCGGGCGAATCGGTGCAGCAAATTTGGCTCCCGACGCACGACGACACGCAAATCCGCCGCGCCCAAATTACCCTCGCGGCGGGCGCTTCGGCACATATTTACGCGCTCAATTCGGCAGTGCGTTACGGCCGGTATGAAATCGACGTATCGCTCGAAGACGGCGCGCATTTCGGCCTTAACGCGGCGATCATCGGCGGCGGATCGGCGACGCTCGAAATCATCACCACCGTCCGCCACATCGGCGTCGGCGGCACCTCGCGCCAGGTCATTCGCAACATACTCGGCGGCACCGCCACCGGCTCCTACCTCGGCAAGGTCGCGGTGGCGCGCGGGGCGCAGCAGACCGACTCCGAACAATCGGTCAAGGCGATGCTGCTGGGTCGCGGCGCAACCGCCAACGCCAAGCCCGAACTCGAAATCTATGCCGACGACGTCAAATGCGCGCACGGCGCGACGGTCGGCGAACTCGACCGCGAGCAACTCTTCTACGCCGCGGCGCGCGGCATGGACCCGGCGACCGCCCGCGCGCTGCTGCTCGAAGGGTTTATCGGCGGCCTGTGGGACGGGCTCGACGACCCCGCGATTCGCGATGCCGCGAGCACCGCGCTGAGGGCGATCGCATGAACGCCCCCGTCACATTCTCCACCGCGCTGAGCGTCCGCGACCAGTTCCCCGCGATTCCCGCCGGCTGGCATTATCTCGACACCGCCGCGACCGCGCAAAAGCCGCAGGCGGTGATCGACGCGATCACCAACGGTTATGCGCGCGATTACGCCACCGTTCATCGCGGGGTGTATCAGCGCTCGTCCGACATGACGCTGGCCTACGAAGCCGCGCGCGCAGCGACCGCGCGGTTCCTCGGCGCGGCCAGCGCGGACGAAATCGTCTTTACCAAGGGTGCAACCGAGGCGATCAACCTGGTCGCCTATGCTTTGCCCAAGGACGGCCGCGACCGGGTTTTGCTGTCGGCGCTGGAGCATCACAGCAATATCGTGCCGTGGCAGCTCGCCGGCTATGCGATCGACGTCTGCCCGCTGACCGCCGACGGCCGGATCGACCTCGACGCTGCGGAAAAGCTCGTCACCGACCGCACCCGCATCGTGTCGTTCGCCCATGTCTCGAACGTGCTCGGCTCGGTGCTCGACGCCCGCCACGCCGCCGCCATCGCGCACGGCAAGGGCGCGTTGCTGCTGCTCGACGGTTGCCAGGCCGCACCGCGCCTCGCGGTCGATGTCGCCTCGCTCGACTGCGACTTCTACGCCCTCTCCGGCCACAAGCTCTACGGCCCGACCGGCATTGGCGCGCTCTACGGCCGCGCCGCGCTACTGGAATCGATGGCTCCGTGGCAGGGTGGCGGATCAATGATCGACCGCGTCACGTTCGAAGGCACGACCTACGCCCCGCCGCCGGGACGGTTCGAGGCCGGCACGCCGCATATCGTCGGTGCGCTCGGCCTTCACGCCGCGATCGACTGGGTCGAAGGAATCGGCCTCCCGGCGATCCACGCCCATGAATCCGCGCTGACCCGCGCCGCCCGCGAGGCGCTTCGCCGGACCAACGCCGTCCGCCTGTTCGGCCCCGACGACAGTGCCGGGATCGTCAGTTTCGCCTATGAGGGGGTGCATCCGCACGATGTCGCCACCATCTTGGACGATGCGGGGGTCGCGATCCGCGCCGGCCACCATTGCGCACAGCCGCTGATGGACGTGCTCGGCGTTCCCGCGACGGCGCGGGCCAGTTTCGCCGCCTATTGCGGCGCGGACGATGTCGAGGCGCTGGTCGATGGCCTCAAGCGAGTGAAACGGATTTTCGGATGATGGACGAAGCCCACAAGATCGAAACCGAGACCGTCGACGCGGTCGACGCCCCGGCGCGCGCGCGCGTCACGCCCGACTTCGAGCGGAAGCGCGACTATCTCACCGGTTTCCTCGCCGAGGAAAAACCGCCGGTCGAGACGGGCGGTGCCGGCGGTCCGCTGCAGGAAGCGGTGATCGAGGCGCTCAAGACGATCTATGACCCCGAAATCCCGGTCAATATCTACGAACTCGGGCTGATCTACGACGTCGCCGCGAGCGAGGACGGCGATGTCGTCATCGACATGACCCTGACCACCCCGCACTGCCCGGTCGCCGAATCGATGCCCGGCGAAGTCGAGTTGCGCGTGCTCGCCGTCCCCGGCGTGCGCGATGCCGAGGTCAAGCTGGTGTGGGAACCGGCGTGGGACCCGTCGAAGATGACCGACGAAGCCCGCCTCGAACTGGGGATGCTTTGATGGTGATGACGATTGTCCGCGCCGATTACGCCAATGCGGGCCACGGCCGCGACCTCCTCGCCTTGCTCGATGTCTATGCGCGCGACCCGATGGGCGGAGGCGAGCCGCTGGCTCTCGCCGTGCGGTCGGTGTTGTTGAAGGGCCTGGCCGCACACCCCACCGCCTTTTCCCTGATTGCCTATGACGACGGCGCCCCGGTCGGGCTCGCCAACTGCTTCTTTGGCTATTCGACGTTCGCCGCCAGGCCGCTGGTCAATATTCACGACGTCGTGGTCGACCCCGCGCACCGCTCGAAGGGCATCGCGCGCGCGCTGTTTGCTCAGATCGAGGCGATCGCTGCGGAGGCCGGCGCGTGCAAGGTGACGCTCGAGGTACTGAGCGGCAACCATCGCGCGCGGGCGCTTTATCAGTCGCTCGGCTATGGCGATTATGCGCTCGACGACGAGCATGGCAACGCATTGTTCTGGCAGAAAAGGCTCGCCGCATGAACGTCCAGACCCGCCGCCCGCGCCCCGCCGCGATCAGCCTCACCCCTGCGGCCGAAGCGCGCATTGCCGACTTGATGGCGCAGGCCCCGGCCGACGCCATCGGCGTAAAACTGTCGACCCCGCGTCGCGGCTGCTCCGGCCTCGCCTATTCGGTCGATTATGTGACCGAGGCTGTCGCCTTCGACGAGCGGATCGAAACCCCCGGCGGGACCTTCTTCGTCGACGGCGGGTCGATCCTTTACCTGATCGGCAGCGTGATGGACTGGGTCGAGGATGATTTCGCGGCGGGGTTCACGTTCGAAAACCCCAACGCCAAGGGCGCCTGCGGCTGTGGCGAGAGCTTTACGGTTTAAGCCGCCGCCAACCCTCGCGCTGATGATAAGAGCCTGATTCATGTTCGCGCTGGAAGCGCGGGCGCTTCCATCTCGGACGATCAGGCTCTAGGCGCGCTGGCGATGGACCCGCGCTTTGCCCATGTAACCGACTGGATCTTCGATCTCGACAACACGCTCTATCCGGCGTCGACGCGGTTGTTCGACCTGATCGACGAGCGGATGAGCGCCTATGTTCAGCGGCTGCTCGATTGCGATCCGGTCGAGGCGAGGCGGGTGCAGAAGAATTATTTCCGCGAGCATGGCACGACGCTGGCCGGGCTGATGCAGCATCATGATGTCGATCCGCATCATTTCCTCGACGACGTCCACGATATTGCGCTCGACCGCATCGCACCCGACCTCAGGCTGGGTGAGGCGCTGCGGCGGCTGCCGGGGCGGCGGTTCGTGTTCACCAACGGCGACAGCAGCTATGCCGGGCGCGTGCTGGCGGCGATCGGCATCGGCGAGGATTTCCACGGGCTGATCGATATCCATGCCACCGGGTATCGTCCGAAGCCCGACGCCCATGGCTATGCCCTGCTGGTCGACCGGTTCCGCATTGATCCGGCCAGGGCCGTGCTGGTCGAGGACATGGCCAAGAATCTTACGCCGGCCAAGGCGCTCGGCATGACTACCGTGTGGGTCGACAATGGCTCCGACCACGGCAATCATCTGCACGATGCGGACGCGATCGACCTGACCATCACCGACGTCGCCGACTGGCTGACCATATTACCGGAGGACGCCCATGTCGGCTGAACTGATAGCCACGATCGATGCCGCGTGGGACGCGCGCGACACGCTCGGCACCTCGACGCAGGGCATGATCCGCGACGCGGTCGACGAAGCGATCCGCCTGCTCGATTCGGGCGAGGCGCGCATCGCCACGCGCGACGGCGTCGGCCAGTGGACGGTGCACCAGTGGCTCAAGAAAGCCGTCCTGCTGTCGTTCCGCCTCAACGCCAACGAGGCGATCGGCGGCGCGCCCGGCGGCGCATCGTGGTGGGACAAGGTGCCAAGCAAGTTCGATGGCTGGGACGCCGCCGCCTATGGCAAAGCCGGCTTCCGCTCGGTCCCGGGCAGCATCGTCCGCCGCGGATCATATATCGCCCCGGGCGCGGTGCTGATGCCCAGCTTCGTCAACATCGGCGCCTATGTCGGCGAAGGCACGATGATCGACACCTGGGCGACGGTCGGCAGCTGCGCGCAGATCGGCCGCAACGTCCATATCTCGGGCGGCACCGGCATCGGCGGCGTGCTCGAACCGTTGCAGGCGGGGCCGGTCATCATCGAGGATGGTTGCTTCGTCGGCGCGCGGTCCGAAGTCGCCGAGGGCGTGGTGGTCGAGGAAGGCGCGGTCATCTCGATGGGTGTGTTTCTGGGCGCGAGCACCAAGATCGTCGACCGCGCCACCGGCGAGGTGATCTACGGCCGCGTCCCCGCCTATTCGGTCGTCGTCCCCGGCACGATGCCGTCGGACAAGGGCGGCCCCAGCCTCGCCTGCGCCGTGATCGTCAAGCGCGTTGACGAAAAGACGCGCAGCAAGACCAGCATTAACGATTTGTTGCGGGATTGATACGCCATTGACCTATACGTCACTGGCATATAGACGTTCGGCGCGGATGTGATGCAGACCGTAATCGAATTGGCCTTGTTTCTGAGACGCGCGAAAGCGATCATGTCCGACGTGGAACGGACAGCTATAGTCGATTTTCTCGCCACAAATCCGACTGCCGGCGTTCCGCTTGGCGGTGGACTGCGCAAGGTTCGCATTGGACGGGAAGGCGGTGGAAAAAGCGGCGGCTATCGAACGCTGTTTGTGTTCGGCGGCGTCGAAATTCCACTGTTTGCCGTGACGGTTTACGCGAAGAACGAAATGCAGAATTTGACGAAGGCTGAACTCGCCGATGTCGTGCAATTGAGCAAGGCCCTGGTTGCCACCTACGGAGACTGACGATGAGCGTTTACGAAGATTTGGTCCTAGGTCTCAACGAAGCAATCGCCTTTGCCAAGGGCGAGCAGACCGGGGCAATCGTCCATCATATCGCGGTCCCGATTGTCGATGTCGCCAAGATCCGAGCACAGACCGGTCTCTCTCAAAACGCCTTTGCGCGCAGCATTGGCGTGGCCAAGGGGACGCTCCTCAACTGGGAGCAGGGCCGTCGTCAGCCGACCGGGCCGGCGCAGGTCCTTCTGGCGATGATTGCGCGCAAGCCGTCGCTGGTGTCCGAGCTTCTTCGGAATTAGTTCACGACGGCAAAAATCGCCGAAATAACTTTCCTACAGCCCCGCGCTCGTGCCACGTCGGACTTGGCTGTTCTTCATCGCCGATCCGGCACCTCCAACGCTAACGCGGGCCGGCGAACATATCTCGACCGTGCGAACTTTAGTGAACTTTGGCCGCTCCGCCACTCGTCATCGCATTCGCGAATGCGGCGTTACTTCGCGGCCGCCAGATCCCGCGCCGCCGCCGCGCTCGTCCAATCCCGATCGCCGACGAAGCGCCACACCTCGCGCCCCTCGCTGTCGTAGAGGATGCTCGTCGGCAGCACTGGCGCCCCCGCCTTGCTGCTCATCGCCAGGTCGGCGTCCTGATAGGTGTCGAGCGCCTTGATGCCATGCTCGGCGAGGAAGGCGATGACCGAGGCGATCGGGCCGGTGTCCTGCGACAGGGCGACGACATCGACCGGGCCCTTCTGCGCCGCCAGCCGGTCGAGCGTCGGCAATTCCTTGACGCACGGCACGCACCAGCTCGCCCACAGGTTGATCAGCACCGGCGACCCCTTGAACTCGCTCAGCGCGGTGTCTTCGCCGTCGCCGTCCTTGATGACGATGTCGGGCATTGGCTGCCCGGCATGGCTACGGTCGATGCCCTTGGCCGGGTTCTGGTCGGCAGCGGGCGTGGCCGCGCTCGGCGCGCCGTCTTGCCGCTCCGCCGCCTTTTGCCTATCGCAACCGCCGAGCGCGAGGCATCCGCCGAGGAGTAAGACGATCAGTCGCACGGGCAATTCCAATAGCATGTGGGGCGGCCGGTTCGCGGGTGGACCGGCGGCGGTGATGCGCGAGATAAATGCCTCGATCGCGATCGACAAGCGATTGTGGCGCGAGGACATCGCCGCCAGCCGCGCCCATGCCGCGATGCTCGCCGCGCAGGGCATCCTGTCGAGCGAGGACGCCGCCGCGATCGACTCCGGCCTTGAACAGGTCGCGGCCGAAATCGCCGACGGCAAGCTGGTCGAGGACCCCGCGCTCGAAGACATCCACATGCATGTCGAACATCGCCTCGGCGAGCTGATCGGGCCGGTGGCAGGGCGGCTGCACACCGCCCGCTCGCGCAACGACCAGGTCGCGACCGATTTCAAGCTGTGGGTGCGCGGCGCGATCGACGAGGCGCTGCTGGGGATCGACGCGCTCGAAGCCGCGCTGATCGCCCGCGCCGACGAACATGCCGCCACCGTCATGCCCGGCTTCACCCATTTGCAGTCAGGGCAGCCGGTCACGCTCGGCCACCATTTCCTCGCCTACCGCGAGATGCTCGTTCGCGACCGCAGCCGATTTGCCGATTCCCGGACGCGGATGAACGAAAGCCCGCTCGGCAGCGCGGCGCTGGCCGGTACCGGTTTCGCGCTCGATCGCGTCGCCACCGCCACCGCGCTGGGGTTCGACCGGCCGACCGCCAACAGCCTCGACGCCGTGTCCGATCGTGATTTCGCGGTCGATTATCTCCACGCTGCGGCGCTGACCGCCGTCCACCTCTCGCGGTTGGCGGAAGAGATCATCCTGTGGGCGTCGCAGCCGTTCGGATTTGTCAGGTTACCTGACGCTTGGTCGACCGGCTCGTCGATCATGCCCAACAAGCGCAATCCCGACGCCGCTGAGCTCGTGCGCGGCCACAGCGCGCGGATCATCGGCGATCTCGTCGCCATGCTGGTGCTGCTCAAGGGCCTGCCGCTGGCCTATGCCAAGGATCTTCAGGACGACAAGCCGCCGGTGTTCGATGCCCATGACCTGTTAGCGCTCAGCCTCGCCGCGATGGCCGGGATGGTTGCCGACCTCGAATTCGTGCCTTCGAAGATGCGCGCCGCCGCCGCCGCCGGCCATGCCACCGCGACCGATCTCGCCGACTGGCTGGTGCGCGAAGCCGACGTCCCGTTCCGCGAGGCGCATCATATCGCCGGGCGTGCGGTCGCGGAGGCGGAAGCGGCTGGTAGCACGCTCGACGGACTAACCCTCGCCGACCTCCGGGCAATCGACCCGCGCATCCGTGCCGACGCGCTCGCCTGCCTTACTGTCGAATCGTCGGTCGCCTCGCGCACTTCGGCTGGCGGCACTTCTCCGGTGCGGGTAAAGGAGGCCGTCGCCGCCGCCCGCGCGGCCAGTCGGAGTCCCGCATGACGCGCAAGCTGCTGCTTTTCTCGCTCACCCTGCTCGCCGGCTGCGGCAAGATCGCGCCGATCGAGCCGGGGCCGGGCCGGTCCCTCCCGGTCAAGCCGGCGATGGCCGCGACCGTGCCGACTGCGGAGGAGTTGCTGACCCCGCGCGCCGACGCCGCGCCGCAGCGAGTCGACGAGCTGATGAAGCGGTCGGCGCCGCGCAAGGCCGACCGCTTCGACCTGCCCCCGCCCGACGGCGGCGCGCCCCTGCTCCCAGTCGGCGCGACTCCGCCGCCCGCTCCGTCCGATCCCACTGTTACGGCGACCCCCAAATGACCATCCGCCCGCTGCGCAAAGCCGTCTTCCCGGTCGCCGGCCTCGGCACTCGCCTGCTCCCCGCGACCAAGACCATGCCGAAGGAAATGCTGACGGTGGTCGATCGCCCGCTGATCCAGTACGCCGTCGACGAAGCGCGCGAGGCGGGGATTGAGCAGCTGATCTTCGTCACCGGTCGCGGCAAGTCGAGCCTGGTCGACTATTTCGACTTTGGCTTCGAACTCGAAACGACGATGGAGAAGGCCGGCAAGAGCCGCGCCGCACTCGACGGCTCGCGCACCATCCCGGGCGAGCTGATCTCGGTCCGCCAGCAGCAGCCGCTCGGCCTCGGCCATGCCGTGTGGTGCGCGCGCCATGTCGTCGGCGACGAGCCGTTCGCGGTGCTGCTGCCCGACGACCTGATGGTCGGCGGCGCGCTCAGACAGATGGTCGAGGCCTACAACCGCGTCGGCGGCAATATCGTCTGCGCCGAGGAAGTCGCCCCGGAAAAAACTGCCAGCTACGGCATCGTCACCCCGGGCAGGACTGAGGGCAACCTTACCGAGGTCATCGGCCTGGTCGAAAAGCCCCGGCCCGAAGTCGCGCCGTCACGGCTCGGCGTGATCGGCCGCTACATCCTCCAACCCGACGTGATGCGCATCCTCGATGCCAAGGAAACCGGCGCGGGCGGCGAGATCCAGCTGACCGACGCCATGGCCAAACTGATCGGCCTGCAGCCGTTCCACGCGGTCAAGGTCGATGCGGTGCGTCATGATTGCGGCGACAAGGCGGGATTCGTGCTGGCCAATATCGCGCTGGCGCTCGACAGTGAGGAACTGGCCCCGCGCGTCCGGGAATATCTCGCCGGGCGCTAGTTGCGCCCGACCATCGCCGACAGCCGCTGCAGGGCGCCCTCGCTGTCCTTGAGCGCCTGGCGCATCTCGCCCAGCTCGATCGCCCGCCGCACGACCCGCGCGTCCAGGCTCGCATTGTCGGCGCGCAGTTCGCGCATCGCCCGCCCCCGCGCCAGCAGCCGCTCGATCCGCGCGATCAGCAGATCATGGTCGAACGGCTTGGCGACGATATCGTCCGCGCCCGCCGCCAGTGCGCGGATCGCGCCGCCGCTGTCCGATCGCCCGGCGATCAGGATCACCGGCACGTCGCGCAGGCTGCTGTCGTCGCGAATCATGCGGGTCAGCTCGGTCCCGCTCCTCCCCGGCAGCGCCAGTTCGGCCAGCACCAGGTCGACCGGCAGCCGGTACAGCTCGGCAATGCCCTTCTCCGCGCTTTCGGCGGCAGCTACGCGGTAGCCGACCTCGTTCAGCCGCCGCGCCATGACCCCCATCGCGCTACGATTGGGCTCGATCAGCAACAGCCGCGCAGCCTCGCGCCGCGGATTGGAAAAAGGCAATTCCATGCGCCGTTAATTAAAGGCGAATGGTTAATGCCCGGTTGAGGTCACGCCTCCAACTCGACATCCCAGTAGAGGTAATCGCGCCAGCTGCGGTGCAGATAGCCCGGCGGGAAGCTTTTGCCATGATCCTGCAATTGCCAGCTGGTCGGGCGGATCGGCTCGCGCGAGATGTGCATCTGCGCCTGGCGTGGGGTGCGCCCACCCTTGCGCAGGTTGCACGGCGCGCAGGCGGTGGCGACATTCTCCCACGTCGTCCGTCCGCCCTGCGCGCGCGGCACGACATGGTCGAACGTCAGCTCGCGGTGGCTGCTGCAATAGACGCAGCGGAAGCGATCACGCAGGAACAGGTTAAAGCGGGTGAACGCCGGATATTCGCTCGGCCGCACGAACTGGCGCAGCGCGATGACCGACGGCAGCTTGAGCGCCAGCGTCGGCGAATGCACTTCGCGGTCGTAGTGGGCGATGACGTCGACCCGCTCCAGGAACATCGCCTTGACCGCCGTCTGCCACGGCCACAGGCTGAGCGGATAATAGCTTAGCGGCGTATAGTCGGCGTTGAGCACCAGTGCCGGGCAGCCATCGGGATGGCGGATGAGATCGGGGTGATACACGAGCGCGCAATGCCTTTCGTCCGGTCGATCCGAACTGCGCTCCCCGGCCCCGTCGCACGCAAGGAGGAGAAGCCCGAACGGACCTGCTTCCCTTGTGACGCGCCGGATGCCAAGCCGACGTGACAACAGCAAGACAGCACGCCGGATGAATCGCCGTCAAGAGTCAATTCCGCCACAGCCTGGTTTCTGGCGATGATGGTGACCCGCTTCGCCCCGTCACCGACCGGGCTGCTTCACCTCGGCCATGCCTATTCCGCTGCGATCGCCGCCGCTTCGGGGCGCTTCCTGCTCAGGATCGAGGATCTGGACCGCGGTCGCAGCCGCGCCGAGTTTGTCGCCGCCATCCCTGACGACCTCGCCTGGCTCGGCCTGACGCCCGCCGAACCCCCACTGGTCCAGTCACGGCGCGGCGCGCATTACGGTGCGGCGCTGGAGCGATTGCGTGGGCAGGGACTTGCCTACCCGTGCTTTTGCACCCGCGCCGACATCACCGCCGCCCTCACCGCTCCCCATGGTGCAATACCCCATTACCCCGGCACCTGCCGCAGCCTGCCCGACGATCCGGCTCGCCGCGCCGAAATCGCGCACAGCTGGCGGTTGGACATCGCGGCGGCGCTCGCCCGAACCGGGTTGCCCTCATGGCGCGAGGGCGATCGCCTCTACCATGCCGCCCGCGCCGACCTCGACGACATCATCCTCGCCCGCAAGGACGCCCCCGCCGCCTACCACCTCGCCTGCGTCGTCGACGATGCCGCCAGCGGTGTCACCCTGGTCACGCGCGGTGTCGACCTGAGGCCCTCCACGCCGGTTCAGCGCCTGCTCCAAAACCTGCTTGACCTGCCCGAACCCGGGTATTTTCACCACCGCCTGGTCACCCACGCCGAGGGTCGCCGCCTCGCCAAGCGTGACCGCGCCCCGACCCTCGCCGCGATGCGGGCGGACGGCATCGACGGTCGGACTCTCGCCACCAATTTGCTCGCCGGGCAGCTACCCCTAGGATTCGGCTGGGCGGACGCCTAGATTGGCGTCATGACCATCCTCCTCATCCTCCTCATCGTCACCGCCATGGCCGCGACGGCCTATGTCCTCGTTCGCGGAGTCATCTCGATGGCTTCGGGCAACGGCCTCAATGGCGAGGCACAGCAGAACTGGATGCGCAAACGCGTGCTGTTTCAGGGGATCGCGATCGCGCTGGTCGTGCTGATCTTCATCGTCGCCGGCGGACGCGGCTAACAGTCGTCAGGCACTGAAGTGGTCAAGCTCAACAAGATCTACACGCGCACCGGCGATGCGGGCGACAGCGGGCTGGTCGATGGATCGCGCGTGTCGAAGGCGAGCGCCCGGATGATCGCGATTGGCGACGTCGACGAAGCCAATTCGGCGCTCGGCCTCGCGATTGCTCACCTCGGCGCCCACGCTGGCGCCCACCGCCACCACGCAGCCCTGCTGCGCATCCAGAACGAGCTGTTCGATCTCGGCGCCGACCTCGCCACCCCCGTGACCGACGCCGCCGATCCTGACTGGGCGCTGCGCATCGTTCCCGCCCAGGTCGATCGGCTCGAACGCGAAATCGACGCGATGAACTTGGACCTCGCCCCACTCGCCAGCTTCATCCTACCCGGCGGCTCGCTCGCCGTCGCCGCGATCCACCTCGCCCGCGCCACGGTGCGCCGGGCCGAGCGCGCTGCCGTCGCGCTGGCTGCCGAGGCGCGCATCAATCCGCCCGCGCTGACGTATCTCAACCGGCTGTCGGACCATTTGTTCGTGTCCGCGCGTTCGGTGGCGAGCGATGAGGGAGGTGATGTGCTGTGGCGACCCGGAGCGACCCGCGAGAGTTAGGAGCGCCGCTGGCGCAGCGCCTCGCCGCGACCCGCGCCCTGACGCTCGCTCTGGCCCAACCACTGTCCGACGCCGACGCCGCGATCCAGCCCTTTCCCGACGCCTCGCCCGCCAAATGGCACCTCGCCCATACGACCTGGTTCTTCGAAACGTTCGTCCTGCGCGATGCCGGCGTCGCACCCTATGACGATCGCTTCGCCTATCTCTTCAACAGCTATTACGAGGGCGAGGGCGATCGCCATGCCCGCGACCGGCGCGGCATGCTCTCCCGCCCCAGCCTCGACGAGGTCCGCGCCTGGCGCGCCCATGTCGACGAAGGTCTCGACCGCGCGCTGCCCTCGCTTGGGCCGGGGGCGCTCGCGCTAGTCGAGCTCGGCATCCACCATGAGGAGCAACACCAGGAACTATTCCTCACCGACATCCTCGCGACCCTCGCCGCCAACCCGCTCGAACCGGCCTATGGCGAAGCCACCCACTACCCCGGCACCGCTGCGCCGCTCGAATGGATCAACAACCCCGACGGCCTGACGATGATCGGTGCCGACCCCGCCACCCCGTTCGCCTTCGACTGCGAACGCCCGCGCCACCGCGCCTTGCTCCACCCGCACCAGCTCGCCTCGTGCCCCGTCAGCAACGCCGACTGGGACGCGTTCATCGCCGACGGCGGCTACACCACGCCGACACTATGGCTCAGCGAAGGCTGGGACTGGGCGCGTCGCGAAGCCGTCACCGCTCCGCTCTACTGGCGCGAAGATGGCACCTACTTCACCCTCGCCGGGCGCGTCGCTCGCGCTTCCGCCGCCCCGGTCGCGCACATCAGTTTTTATGAGGCCGAGGCCTTCGCCCGCTGGGCTGGTGCCCGCCTGCCGCGCGAGGAGGAATGGGAGCATGCCGCCGCCAGCGACGATCCCGCATCTGGCCAGCAACTCGATCACGCCGCCGCCGTCATCCCTGCCACCAAGACCGGATGGTTCGGCGCGGTCTGGGAATGGACCGGTTCGGCCTACCTGCCCTATCCCGGCTTCGTGCCTGAAGAAGGCACGGTCGGCGAATATAATGGCAAGTTCATGAGCGGCCAGATGGTCCTCAAGGGAGCCAGCTGCGCCACCCCGCGCGGGCACGTCCGCGCCAGCTATCGCAATTTCTTCCCGCCATCCGCGCGATGGCAGTTCAGCGGAGTTCGCCTTGCTCGAGACTGCTGACACCACGCCCGCTGAGGACATTACGACCGAAAGCTCGACCGTCGATCCTGCGTTCCGCGACGACGTGCTGCGCGGCCTCGCCGAGCCGATCCCGGCGATCCTCGCGCGCTGGCTCTACGACCGGCGCGGGTCGGAGCTGTTCGACGATATCACCCGGCTCGAGGCCTATTATCCAACCCGCACCGAAACCGCGCTGCTGACCCGGATCATGCCCGAGATCGCCGCCGCGCTCCCCCCCGGCATGGCGGTGGTCGAGTTCGGTGCCGGCTCCGCGACCAAGACCCCGCTGCTGCTCGACGCGATCCACCCCGCTTCCTATGTCCCGATCGATATCAGCGGCGATTATCTTTACGAAGCCGCAGGCGTGGTCGACGAGCGCTTCGGCCAGCTGCCGGTCTATCCGGTCGTCGCCGACTTCACGCGCGACCTCGCCCTACCGAGCGAAATTGGCGCACAGCCCCGGCTCGGCTTCTTCCCCGGATCGACCATCGGCAATTTCGTGCCGCGCAGCGCGACCGATCTCCTCCGCCACTTCCGCGCGCTGCTCGGCACCGGCGCGCGGCTGTTGATCGGGATGGACCGGGTGAAGTCGGTCGACCGGCTGATCGCCGCCTATGACGACCCCGAGCGCGTGACGGCGGCGTTCAACCTCAACCTGATCGATCGCATCAACCGCGAGCTTCACGGCACCATCCCGCCCGGCGCCTTCGTCCACGAAGCGCGCTGGAACGACATGCTCGGTCGCATCGAGATGCACCTGGTTGCCGTTCGAAACGTCAACTTCACCATCGAAGGCCGCGCGTTCAGCTTTGCGGCGGGCTCCTCGATCCACACCGAAAACAGCCACAAATATGGCGAGCGCGGCGGCCGCCTGCTGCTGCTCGCCGGTGGCTGGACCCCGGTCGCCGAATGGACCGACCCCGCCGCCGATTTCGCGCTCATCCTCGCCGAAGCCCAGCCCAACCGCTTCGCGCCCTAGCGCCTGACGGCATCAGGCTCTGAAGTTGCCGGTTCGATGCGGCCCCGCTAGGACGCCCCGATGAACACCGTCGCCGCACTCTTCGCCATCCCGATCATCCTGCTCAACATCCTGTGGTGGGTCATCATCGTTCAGGCGATCCTGAGCTGGCTGCTGGCGTTCAACGTCCTCAACACCGGCTCGCCGGCGGTGCGCCAGATCGCCAACGCCCTCGACCGCGTGACGGCACCGCTCTACCGCCCGATCCGCCGCCTGCTGCCCGATTTCGGCGGCATCGACTTTTCGCCGATGGTCGTGCTGATCCTGATCATGATCGTGCAAAAGCTGCTGGCCGGCGTCGCGATGGACGTCACCACTGCTGGCATCGCCTGAACCTATGCCGCGATCGTCGCTTGCCCGCAGCATCGACGGCAAGGCTGCAGCGCTCGCCCTGCGCGCCGAGGTCGCCGCCGAAGTCACCCGCTTCACCGCCGCCACCGGCCGCGTCCCCGGCCTCGCCGTCGTCCTGGTCGGCGAGGATCCCGCCAGCGCGGTCTATGTCCACTCGAAGGGCAAGGCCACGATCGACGCGGGCATGCAGGGTTTCGAACACCGGCTGCCCGCCGACACCAGCGAAGCCGCTCTCCTCGCCCTCGTCGACTTGCTAAACGCCGACCCGGTGGTCGACGGCATCCTCGTCCAATTGCCGCTTCCGTCACACATCGACGCCGACAAGGTCACCACCCGTATCGATCCTGATAAGGACGTCGACGGCTTCCACCCGGTCAACGCCGGCCGTCTCGCCATCGGCTTGTCCGGCTTCGTCCCGTGCACGCCGCTCGGCTGCCTGATGCTGTTGCGCGCCGAGCTTGGCGACCTCTCGGGCAAGAGCGCGGTCGTGATCGGCCGCTCGAACATCGTCGGCAAGCCGATGGCCCTGCTGCTGCTCGGCGATAGCGCGACCGTGACCATCGCCCACAGCCGCACGCGCGATCTGCCCGCCGTCGTACGCCAGGCCGATATCGTTGTCGCTGCCGTTGGCCGACCGGAGATGGTCAAGGGCGACTGGCTCAAGCCGGGGGCGACCGTGATCGACGTCGGGATCAACCGCATCGACAAGCAAGAGGGCAAAAGCCGCCTAGTCGGCGACGTCGATTTCGCCTCGGCCAGCGCGGTCGCGGGCGCGATTACCCCGGTCCCCGGCGGAGTCGGGCCGATGACCATCGCCTGCCTCATCCGCAATACGCTCGTCTCGGCTGCGCGCCGGGAGCATTATCAAATGGAGAAGCGCCTGTGATCGCGTTTATTTTTGCTGCCGCCGGGCTTACCCCTGCTGCCGCCCCTACCGCCATCGACGCCGAGCGCGCCTTTGCCCGCGACGCGCAGCAGTCGGGCCAATGGGCCGCCTTCCGCAAGACGGCTGCGCCTGACGCGGTCATGTTCACGCCGAAGGTGGTCTGGGCCCGCGATTTCCTCAAAAACCGCAAGGAGCCGAGGTCCGCCGTTCGCTGGTGGCCCGCCGCCAGTGTCACCTCTTGCGACGGCACAGTCGCGGTCAATGGCGGCCCCTATGTCGCCGGCGACGGCAAGCATCACGGTCGCTTCACCACCGTCTGGCTCAAGGGCAGTGACGGCTGGCGCTGGATTTACGACGGCGGCGAGGCGACCAAGACCCAGCTCTCGGCCCGCCGCGCCCCGATCGTCCGCCGCGCCGCGTGCAGCGGCAAGCCGAGCGGCGCCCCGATCGCCAGCGCCCCGACGCTCGCCACCCCGCCGGCACCCGACGCCGAACCCAACGACTTCGGCCGCGGCGAATCGGGCGATCGCACGCTCGGCTGGGACTGGAAGGTCGAGGCTGACGGCACCCGCACCTTCCGCCTGTTCCAGTGGACCGGCCGCCGCTACGCCCAAGTGATCCATCAGCGCATCGCGCCGTAATGCTTGCCCTGTTCGCCTCGGCGCTGGCCAGTTTTCTGGTCATCATCGATCCGCCGGGCTGCGCGCCGATCTTCGCCTCGCTGACCGCCGGCACCTCGGCCGATCACCGCCGCAAGATGGCGTTGCGCTCATCGCTGATCGCCTGGTGCATCCTGATCTTCTTCGCGCTGCTCGGGCGCTCCTTGCTCCACGCGCTCGGCATCACCCTCGCCGCCTTTCGCCTCGCTGGTGGCATCATGCTGTTCATCATCGCGCTAGAGATGGTGTTCGAAAAGCGCACCCAGCGCCGTGAGGAGCGGGCCAATGCGGTCGAGGCCGAGGGCGCGGACGATATCTCGGTCTTCCCGATGGCGATCCCGATGATCGCCGGGCCCGGCTCGATCGCTACAGCCATGCTGCTGACCGCGCGGGCCGAGGGCGTATCCGAGACGCTCGTCGTGCTCGGCGCGATGAGCATCGTCATCCTGCTGACACTGATCGCGCTGCTCGCCGCTGGGCCGATCATGCGGTTCGTCGGGGCGAAGCTCGAAGCGATGATCACCCGCATCCTCGGCGTCATCCTCGCCGCGCTGGCCGCCCAGTTCGTCGTCGACGGCCTCCGCCAGAGCTTCCCGGGACTATCTTAGCCGACCACGCGATACATTTTCATCGGATTATCCGTGGGCAGCGCCACCGGCTCGAGCCATTTCGGCACCTGCCCGCGCGTCAATTGCCCGTAGAAACCCTTGGGCGCCTCGACCATGAAGATTGTCGTCTGCGACATGCCGGGGCAGGTCAGCACATAGTCGGCGTGGTGCTTCAGGATGATCGCATGCGCCTCGTCCGCCGTCCCGCGGAATGCGTGCATCACGTCGCCGATCGCCTCACCGTTGCGATGATAGGGACCGGCAATCGAATCATGATGGGTCACCGCGATCAGCCGCGGCGCCAGGTCGACGAAGGTGAACACTACGCCCTTGGGCTGCAGCGCGACCGGCTTCATCGCTGCCAGAGTTGGGCATTGGCCGTTGGCCGTGCCGATCGAGCGCTCGTATTTGGTCGCCTTCTTGTCGGGGACGAAGTCGAGCGCCAGTGGGACCAGCGCGCCTAGCCCGGCCAATACCGCGACCGACGTCCCCAGCACCCGCACGATGCTGTTGTTCGACGCAAAGGCGCGCGGGGCGAGGATCCACGGCAGCGCTACCGCGCCAGGAATGGCGAGCAGTTGCGCCGCCGGCCCGGTCCGCGTCTGCCAGAACAGCAGCGCGCCGGCGGTCAGCGCGGGGGCCGCGACCGCAATCACCGCCCGCAGTTTTGCCCGATCTTCCCGCCATGTCCAGCCGAGCAGGATGTAGCCGATGAGGCCGGATACTGGCAGCGCGAGGATCAGCGAGGCAACTTGCCAACCATGGGTCCACACCGGCCGCGCCTCGCGCACATGGCTCAGCCACAGTTGCGCCACTTCGGGCGACACCCCTTCCAACCGCGACAGGCATTTCGGCCACATCAGCGAGTGGAACGCAGCGATAGCCAGCCCCGCTGCTGCGGCAAGGGCGAGGCGAGTGGTCATTCGCTCCACCCGGATTATCGCCAGCCCGACCATAAAGGCCCCGGCCAACAGCGCATCCGACAGCCACACCGGCGACAGCGCGTCGCACACCGGCAGCCGGTTGGCGTAGGAAGCGAACGCCGCGAACCCGACCGCGCAGCCGCCGCTCAAGCTCGCGGCATAGGCCAGCAGCCGCCGCCGCTGGTCGGCCGCATCGACCCAGAACAGCACCATCGCGACCCCGCCGAGCGCGATGTAGATGATCATCTCCAGCCCGATCGAGAGCGAAACGGCGCTGACCAGCCCCAGCGTGACGCCGCCGCGCGCCGCCTTCGGATCGGCGGTCCCGGCAATCCCCAGCGCCAGCAGCGCCAGCTGCCAGCCATGATGGTCGATCCGCGTCGGGTTATACATGCCCAGCATCGATCCGGCGAAGAACACCGCGACTATGGCCAGCGGCCACGCCGCCAGCCCGACCAGCCGCCGCGTGACCAACGTCAGCCCGATCAGCGCGGGGAGGAGCGGCAGGAGCGGCGCCACCGCCACCGCGATCCGCTCGGCATCGGCCCCGCCGACGAACGACCGAAACGCCAGGATTAGCCCCGCGATCGGCAGATCGACAATCCGCGACCAGTGGATGTTGGCCCCTGCCGGCGGGTCCATCCGGTAATTGCGCAGATCATACCAGTCCTGCCCGGCCAGCAGCGCACGGACTTGGCTCATCCGCATATTATCGTCGGTGTCACCCAGCATGAAGCCCAGTACTTGGCGCCAATGCTGCCACAACAGCACCATGCTCAGGCCGATCCAGGCGAGCAGCAGCAGCCCGCGCCAATGACGCTCGATCACCCCTCGCATATGGAGGGCGAGCGCCTCGGCCCGGCTTTCAAATCCTTGCGCGCCGGTTTGCATCTCGTCCCTCGTCCGCTAACGCGTCGCCTCTAGCTGCTCGGTCTCCAGCGGCAAAGCGGGTTCGCCAATACGTGCAAGCAATGATCAACAGGCTAACGCGCCGGCTGTCGGACGAACAGCGGACCGTCGCGCTTCAGCTGGCGCGCTTTGCCATCACCGGCGGACTGGTGACGGCGCTCAGCCTAATCGTCTATGCCGCCATCGCGGTGTGGCATCGCGGCCCGCCGCAACTCGCCAATCTCCTCGCCTATGTGGTCGCCGCCGCGACGGGCTATATCATGCACAGCCGGTGGAGCTTTCGCGGCCATGGCCGCCGCGACAACACCGCCCGCACCACCACCCGCTTCGCTGCCGTCTCGCTGATCAGCTATGCGCTCAACAGCTTCTGGGTGTGGCTGTTCACCCACCCGCTCGGCCTCGCCCCGCAATGGCCGATGCTGCCGATGCTGTTCGTCACCCCGGGCGTCACCTTTCTGCTCAACCGCAAATGGGTCTTCGCCTGATGGCCAAGGAAATCTGATGGAACGCGAGATCTTCGATCGCATGGCCGAACTCGACCAGACCCACTGGTGGTATACCGCCCGTCGGCGAATCCTGTCGGCGTTCATAGCGCGCGAAATCCGACCGCCGGCCGGTGCGCGCATTCTCGAAATCGGCTGCGCCACCGGTCATAATGTGCCGATGCTGCGCCGCTTTGGAACGGTCGACGCGGTCGAGATGGACGGCGAATCGCGCGCCATCGCCAGCAAGCGTCTCGGCATCGACGTGCGCAACGCCTCGCTGCCCGAATTGGTCGGCGTTCCCGAGGATCATTACGACCTCGTCGCCCTGCTCGATGTGATCGAGCATGTCGGTGACGACCACGCCGCGCTCACCGCGATCGCCCGGCGACTTCGCCCCGGCGGGCGCATCCTGCTGACCGTCCCGGCGCATCAGTGGATGTGGAGCGGGCACGACGTGCTCAACCACCACCACCGCCGCTATTCGCGCAAGGCACTCGCTGCGCTGGTCAGAGATACTGGCCTGAAGCTCGATCGTATCGGCTATTTCAACAGCATCCTGTTCCCGCTCGCGGTGGCGGCGCGGATGGCACGCAAACTGACGGGCAAGGATGGCAAGGACGACGCGCTGCCTGCGGCGCCGGTCAACCGGCTGTTCGCCGCACTATTCGGGGCAGAGGCCTATCTGCTGGGCAGAGTGCCGTTGCCACCCGGGCTTTCGCTGGTCGCGGTCGTTTCGGCGACTTGACCGAGCCGCGGCCGGGGCCGTGCCTCGCCGCCGGTGACAGCCTGCACCACATACAACGGACGCTGCTTCGACTCGGTATAGAGACGGCCGATATACTCGCCCATCAGGCCCAGCACGAACATCTGAATCGCGCCGAGCACGACGACCACCAACATCACCGAAGTCCAGCCCGGGTTCGAGCGGCCGGTCAGCCAGCCAAACAGGATGTAGCAGATGATCAGCCCCGATCCGGCCGACAGGGCCAGCCCGGCGTGGCTGGCCAGCTTCAGCGGCGCCGAGGAAAAACTGGTCAGCGCGTCGAGCGCGAAGCGGATCATCTTGCCGAGCGGGTAATTGGTCTCACCTGCAGCGCGCCCGGCGCGGTCATAGGGCAGCGGCACTTGGCGGAAACCGATCCACGCGACCATGCCGCGAATGAAGCGCGCCTGCTCGGGCATCGCCAGCAGCACATCGAGCGCGCGGCGGGTCATCAGACGGAAATCGCCGGTATCGACCGGAATGTCGATCTCGGTCATCGCCGACAGCAGGCGATAGAAGCCATGGGCCGTGGCCAGCTTGAACCGAGTCTCGCCGGCGCGGCTGCGGCGCACGCCATAGACGACGTCCGCTTGCTCGGCGCGCATCGTCGCCAGCATCTCGGCCAGCAGCTCGGGCGGGTCCTGCAGGTCGGCATCGACGATCATGATGTAGTCGCCGTGACACAGGTCGAGCCCGGCGGTCAGCGCCAGCTGGTGGCCATGATTGCGCGAGAGGTTGATCGCGACCAGGTGCGGGTCGCCCGCTGCAAGCGCCTCCATGATCGCCCAGCTCGTGTCGCGCGATCCGTCGTTGATCAGGACCAGCTCATAATCCTCGCCGAAGCTGGTCCGAGCGGAATCGGTCAGCCGCTGATGGAGCAGGAGCAGGCATTGCGCTTCGTTGAAGCAGGGAACGACGAACGAGAAGGCGGTCATGGATCCAGCTTGTAGAGCAGGGAACGATGCCCGCGCCAGACCAGTGTCATCTGGCTGATGTACGACGGATCGAACGCCGGCGGGTCCATCATCCAGACATAGTCGAACTGGTTGCGCGGGAACCACGCCAGCGATCGCTCGATCATCCAATGCTCGTTGTTGGCACAGGGTCGCGGCTGGACCTGCTGCGAAGGATCATGGGCGAACCAGCCGAGTGTCTCGGCGTTGCGCACCCCCAGCAACTTGCTGTCGGTCATTGGCCACTGGTCGTTGCTGAAGCCGTCGCGCCGGACGATCGCCAGTGCGCCCAGATGGGCGTTGCGCGGTAGGGCCCAATCGTCGCCGCAGCGGTGACCGACCAGCGACAGCACGCGCGCGCCGGCCGGGATGTGCGCGAGCGCCTCCAGCTTGGCCTGTTGGTCGATCGACGCCGACGTGAGGCTGATGGTGTTGCCGGCCAGCCTAACGGCACAAAACAGCAGCCCGACGATGGCCAGTGCGCGCGCGGTTGGCAAATGCGTGTCATGTTTGAACCGGATCGACAGCAACACGACGGCGATGATGTAGGGCACCAGTCGCATGTCGGCATAGGCCGAGGCAAAGATGATCCGCGGCAGGATGATGTAGACCGCAGCCAGGACCAGCGCGCTGAACAGCAGGTTGCGCGAAAAGGTCAGCTTTTTGAGGATGATGACGGCCACGACAAGCAGCCCCGCAACTGCCACGCTGGCCTCGTCGTACCAGCCCCAGCGATCGCGCAACGCCGCCTTCACCCAGCGCCACTTCATCTTGAAATTGAACCAGTCGTGAGCAAGCGCGCCGGAGTCACCATGCTGCCAGTAAAGAGTCAGGAACAGCGGGAGGATCATCACCGAGGCGTGGAGTGCACCATGGATTCCGGCCATGAACCAGTTGCGACCGCGGTCGTGCTGGCGGACTGATTCGGCGGAGAAGGCGAGCAGGCCGAGCAGGCCCCAACCAAAGGTGTGGACCATCCACAGCAGCAGGCTGATCGGCACGAACAGGATCAGCCGCAGCCGCGTCGCATTCAGCCGCGCCATGCGCAGCCACAGGCCGAAGGCGAGGAAGGCGAGCGCCATCGACAGCGAGAAGTTGACGAAGCCGAACAGGAACGGGTGGCCATAGACGAACGGCAGAGCGAAGAGGGCGGTGGGCGGTAGGACGTGGTGCACTTCACGTGCCACCCACAGGAAACCGGCGACGGTCAGCGGCGGGATGGCGAGGACGAGGAGCTTGGTGCCAAGCTCGAGACCGAACAGCTTGGCCATCGGCACGATCAGCAGGTCGAGCCCCAGATTGCCCATCAGCGACCAGTGATAGGTGAAATATTGCTGGAGGTGCGGCGAGGTGGCGAGGCCGAGTTCGACCCGATACCGCCCCATGTGGCCGGGCAAGTCGACCAGCGGCGGGATCGGCGGGTAGAGCAGGGGAATCATCGAAGCGATGATCAGCGCCGCGATGAACGCGCGCGTTTCCCACCACGGCCGGGCCGCAGGACTCAGGTCGGGCAAAAGGTCAACGTGGGTGGCGAGCATGGATCAAGGCCAGGCAGTGAACCTTCGTCCCTAGCCGATCCGGACCAATTGTCACGTCCGCGTGCTGCCCTGCACAATTGCCGTGGTTTCGGGCCTGATTCGGAAGAGCAGCGACGTGCCGTTGCGCCTAAGCAATTGCCACCCAGCCACCAGCCGAGGATCGAACGGCGGCGCGTCGGTGATCCAGACATAATCGAACTGATCGCGCGGAAATACAGCGAGCGACCGATTGATGGCCCAATGCGCCGATGTCCCGCAAGCATTGGGCCGAACATGCTGCGACGGATCATAAGCGAACCAGCCAAGTCGCTCCCGGTCCTTGATCAAAAGCAAGGGCGCGCCCGGCACCTCCCACTGATTGTTGACGAGCGCATCGCGGCGTACGATCAGCATCGAGCCGAGCTGTGACTTGTGCGCAAGCTCCCACTTATCGCCGCACGGCTGGCCGGTGAGATAGAGCAGCCTTGCGCCCATCGGGAGCCGATCCGTAATCGCCAGGTCGCGCTGCATGGCGTCGGACGCCATCGCGAAGCTGACAGTGTTCGTCGCAAGGCGAACGACGGTGAACAGCAGGCCGGCAACCGCAATCGAGCGGGCAAGGCGCACGTCGACCGCGTCGCGAAAATGGATCGCGAGCAGGGCCGTGGCAATCATGAACGGCACCACGCGCATGTCGGCAAATGCCGATCCGAACACGATCGTGGGCAACAGCGTGAAGAGCATGACCATTGCCAATGCCGAGACCGCCAGGTTGCGCGAGAAGGTCAGCCGGTCGCTGAGGATCGACCCGATCAGGACGGCGGTGGTCGCGATCACGCCGAGCCAGTCGTAATAGCTCCATCGATCACGCAGGGCGGTTTCGAGCCACAGCAGCTTGGCCTGCCAGTTGAGCCAGTCGCCCGTCGTTCCGCCGGCCGCACCGTGACGCCAGAAGAAGAGCAGAAGAAAGGGTCCAGTCAGACACAGCAGATTGATCCCGGCCGGAACCAGAGAACGGGGCCAGCTTCGGCCGTCGTCGTGAAGCCGAACCACTTCGGCCGAAAGGCATAACAGGCCCAGCGTGCCCCAGCCGAACGTGTGGCAGATAAAGACGACGAACGAGATGGGCACGAATACCACGGCTCGAAGCCGGAACTGGCCAGTGCGGGCGAGCCTGAGCCACAGCGCCAGCCCCAGAAAAGCAAGCGCCATCGACAGTGCATAGTTGACGAAACCGTAGAGCAACGGCTGCCCGTAGGCGAAGGGGATGGCGAACAGGGCCGTCGGCGGTACCCGGCCATGAACTTCTCGCGCGACCAGCAGGAAGCCGGCGACCGTCAGTGGCGGGATCGTGAGGATGATGAGCTTGGTACCAAGTTCGACCCCGAACAGCTTGGCGACGGGGATGATGAGTAGGTCGACACCAAGATTGCCGGTCAACGACCAATGAAATTCGTAATAGCGTTGAAGCCACGGCGAGTTGGCCAGGTTCAACTCGACATGGAAGCGGCCGATATGCCCCGGCAGGTCGACCAGCGGGGCGATCGGCGGGTAGAGCAGGGGAATGGTGGAGAGCAGGACCGCCACAGCAAGAAACCACCGCCGCTCCCACCATGGAGCCGACCTGGTCGGCGGTGCTTCGTTCAACCCCGATCCCTCCGTCCGAGCAGGCGCAGCCGCAGGGCGTTCAATTTGATGAAGCCCTCGGCGTCGCGCTGGTCGTAGGCGCCGGCGTCGTCTTCGAAGGTCACGACCTTCTCGCTGTAGAGGCTCATGGCTGAGCGGCGGCCAGTTATGTGCGTGCCGCCCTTGTAGAGCTTCAGCCGTACCTCGCCCTCGACGTTCGCCTGGCTATGGTCAATCGCGGCCTGGAGCATCTCGCGCTCGGGGCTGAACCAGAAGCCATTGTAGAGCAATTCCGCATAGCGCGGCATCAACTCGTCCTTGAGGTGGGCGGCACCGCGATCAAGGGTTAGCTGCTCGATCGCGCGATGGGCGGCGTGGAGGATGGTCCCGCCGGGCGTTTCATACATGCCGCGCGACTTCATCCCGACGAACCGGTTCTCGACCAGGTCGAGGCGGCCGATGCCGTGGC
>NZ_JANMWY010000271.1:0-3890 GCF_031380695.1 Sphingomonas sp.
TAGTTCGCAATAGCGTTTATTCAGCCGCTAAGATTCGTTCCGCACTTCCCAGGTCCACCGACACTAGACGACTGACCCCCTGCTCGATCATCGTTACGCCATAGAGCCGGTCCATCCGGCTCATCGTCAAGGCGTTATGGGTCACGATCAGGAAGCGGGTGTCAGTCTCGCCGTTCATTCGGTCAAGCAGGTCGCAGAAGCGCTCGACATTGGCGTCGTCAAGCGGGGCATCGACCTCGTCCAAGACGCAGATCGGCGCGGGGTTGGTCAGGAACAGGGCAAAAATCAGCGCGACGGCGGTCAGCGCCTGTTCCCCGCCTGAGAGCAGTGTCAGAGCGGTCAGGCGCTTGCCCGGCGGCTGGGCCATGATCTCCAGCCCGGCCTCGAGCGGATCGTCGCTCTCGACCAGCTCAAGGTGCGCCTGGCCGCCTTCGAACAGGGTCGTGAACAGGCTGCGGAAATGGCCGTCGACTTTGTGATAGGCATCGAGCAGCCGGGTGCGGCCCTCGCGGTTGAGGCTACCAATCGAGCCGCGCAGGCGGTGGATCGCTTCCTGCAACTCGTCGCGCTCAGCTGCGCCAGCAATGCGCGACGCCTCGATTTCGGCGAGCTCCGTTTCGGCGACGAGGTTGACCGGGCCTAGCCGCTCGCGCTCAACCGACAGTCGATCGAGCGCGGCGGATTCCTGTTCGGGCGATTCGAGACTGGCGACGTCGAAGCCTAGCTTTTCGGGCAGGAGTGGCGGCGGGCATTCGAATTTCTCACCGCAGATCGCGCCATATTCGCGGCGGCGAAGTTCCTGGTTTTCGGCGCGGGCGACTGAGCCGGCGCGGCGTTCGCGCGCGTCAGCGAAGGCTTCGCCGGCTTCGGCGAGCGCTTTGCCGACGGCACCCAGCATTTCTTCGACCTCGCGTTCGGCGGCGACAGCCACGCCGATCATGCCGTCGTTCGCGGCGGAGCGGCTTTCAAGAGAGCCGACCTCAGCGGCCAGCGTTTCGGGTTGAGGAGAGAGTTCGGCCTGCTCGTCGGCGAACGCGCGCGACCGCTCGCCGGTCTCGGCCAACCGTCCTTCCGCCGCCGATCCACGCCGCCGCCATTCGCCTGCCTCGCGTGCCGCTGTGGCCAGCCGTTCGCGCGCGGCGGCGGTCTCGCGCGCTCGGGAGGCGGCTTCGGCGCGCTTGTCGGCAACCACTTCACCCGCCCGGCTCGCGGCGGTGCGGGCGGTGTCGATTTCCGTGCCAAGCCCGATCGCATCGGCCAGTGTGGCGAGCGCGGTCTCGGCAGCGGTAAACTCTTCAGCGCTGGCGGCAAGCAACGGAGCGAGGTCGGTACAGCGCTCTTCCAGTGCCTCGCGCTGAGCATCGAGCTGGTCGAGCGCGGCAGCGGAAGCGTCTCCGGCGCGCGCGGCCTCTCGTCCCTCGCGCTCGGCAGCGGCAGCGGCGGAGCGGGCAGTCTCGGCAGCGGCACGCTGGGTCTCGACGTCGCACGCTGCTGCGTTGCGGACGGATGTTGCGGCATCGACGGCGGCAGTCAGCAGCGGGAGATCGGCGTCGAGTGCGGCGAGACGATTGGCGCGGATCAGCCGCTCGGCCGCCGCCGCGCCACTGCCAATGGCGACAAACCCGTCCCAGCGGCGAACGACCCCGTCGCGCGTGACGAGCCGCTGGCCGGGAGCGAGTGGCTGTCCCCCGTCCTCGTCGACTACCCCGATCATGGCGAGGCGACGGCGCAGTTCAGCGGGGGCGCTAACATGGGCCAAGAGCGGAACGAGGCCCGGCGCGAGCGCGGTGTCGCCGTCACCGTCGCTCCCTTCCCAGCGCCGCGACCCAGTGCCGCCAATGTCGGCCTCCAGATCGTCGCCGAGCGCGGCGGCGAGCGCCCGTTCAAAGCCCGCATCGGCGGCGATCCCGGCCAGCGCCGTGCCCGCCCGGCCATGATCGAGCGCACGGGTCAACGCGGCGTGCTCGGCCTCCGCGGCAGCCAATGCGGTACGCGCGATGGCGAACGCGCTTTCGCCTGAGTCGCGTTGTTCAACGGCGGCGGCGCGGCCGGACTCGGCCTTGGTGAGGGCGTTCTCGGCGGAGTTGAGTGCCTTGGTCGCGGCATCGGCGCGGGCTTGAGCCGAGGCAGCGGCGTCACGAAAATCGCGCCCATCACCCAGCGCTGCCAGCTGATCCACCAAACGCGCCGCCTCGGCTTGCGACCTCGCCGCCTGCGCTCGCGCCGCCTCCAGCGCCGCTTCGGCAACCCGTCGCTCGGCGCGCATCGCGGCATCCTTCGCCAACAGCCCGGCCAGCCTTGCCTCCGCTTCCCGCGACACAGCCTCCGCGGCGGTCAGCTCGCTCGCGATCCGCGCCGCCCCCGCCTCGCCGTCGGCCAATCGCGCCTCGATCGCCTCACGTTCCAGATCCAGCGCCGCCACCGCAGTCGCCGCATCCTCCCGCAGCGCCTGCTCGCGCGCCGTCTCCGCCGCTAGCGCCATCGCCAGCCGCTCCAACTCGGACAGTCGCCGCACGACCGTGTCGCGTCGCGCTCGCGCCGTCGCCAGCTGGTGGGCCAGGTTACGCCCCTCGTCGCGCGCTTCCTGAGTCGCGGTGCGGCGCTGCGACACTTCAGCCGCCGCATGTTCCTGCGCGACCTGCGCCCGGCTCATCGCGTCCTGCAGCGCGGTCACCTCGCTCGCCGCCGCCCGTGCCTCTGAATCGGCAACCTGGGCGGCACGATCGGCCTCGGCCCAGCGGGTGTAGATCAGCCGCCCCTCGGCAATGCGGATGCGGTCGGTGATCGTCCGATAGCGCTCCGCCGCCCGCGCCTGCCGCCGCAGTTGCCCGATGCGCGCCTCCTGGTCCGACAATATCTCGTCGAGGCGAAGCAAATTGGCCTCGGTCGCGCGCAGCTTCTGCTCAGCGTCCTTGCGGCGCACGTGAAGACCCGAGATACCGGCCGCTTCCTCCAGCATCAGTCGGCGTTCGACCGGTTTCGCCGCAATGACCGCGCCGATCCTCCCCTGGCTGACCAACGCCGGTGAGTGCGCCCCGGTAGCGGCGTCGGCGAACAGCAGGGCAACGTCCTTGGCCCGCACGTCGCGCCCGTCGAGCCGGTATGCCGAACCGGCACCGCGCTCGATCCGGCGAGTCACCTCGCGGTCACCGTCGTCTTCCTCGATCAGCAACGTCACTTCAGCGAAGTCGCGCGTGGGCCGGGTCGCGGTACCGGCGAAGATGACATCCTCCATCCCGCCGCCGCGTAGCGACTTGGCGCTAGCCTCGCCCATCACCCAGCGGATCGCTTCGAGCAGGTTCGACTTGCCGCAGCCATTGGGGCCGACGACCCCGGTCAGCCCGGGCTCGATGCGCAGCTCCGCCGGTTCGACGAAGCTCTTAAACCCGCTGAGTTTAAGCCTGCGTATCCTCAAACCGGCGCCCCCCAACGCGTCTTCGTTTAGGTAGTCGGCACCGGCCCGCTCTCCCACCTGGTCGCCCATAGCACAGACTGACTGGGTGGCCGGGTGGGGGAACGGGCCGATACCGCACCGGCGAAGCGGACAAACACTCCTAGCTGCCGATCGCTGTCTTGAGCTTGGGCTCGAGCAATTCCCACGTCGCCGTTTCGTCGAGCAGAGCGCCATTGATGAGGAAGCTTGGCGTGCCCGGGATATTATACTGGGTCACCGCGTCGCTGTTCATCTGCACCAGCTTGCTGACTTCCTTGTCGTCGGCGAGGCAGGCGTTGGCCTTGGCCACCGGCACACCACGCAGGGCGGCGAATTCGGGGAAACCGGTCAGCGCGCCGATCTGCACAAACTGCTGCTGCGGCGGCAGCTTCTGCAGCGCCTCCATCTGCGGCTGCGACACCTTCTGCAGCTTGCCGACCCACTCGGGCTGGGCGGC
>NZ_JANMWY010000276.1:0-14596 GCF_031380695.1 Sphingomonas sp.
CGTCAAGGATGTGCTGCTGCTCGACGTGACGCCGCTGTCGCTCGGCATCGAGACGCTGGGCGGGGTGTTCACGCGGATGATCGACCGCAACACGACCATCCCGACCAAGAAGACGCAGACCATCTCGACCGCCGACGATAACCAGAATGCGGTCACCATCCGCGTCTTCCAGGGCGAGCGCGAGATGGCGGTGGACAACAAGTCGCTCGGCCAGTTCGACCTGGTCGGCATCCCGCCAGCGCCGCGCGGCGTGCCGCAGATCGAAGTCACGTTCGACATCGACGCCCACGGCATCGTCAATGTCAATGCCAAGGACAAGGGTACCGGCAAGGAACAGCAGATCCGCATCCAGGCCTCGGGGGGCTTGAGCGACGCCGACGTCGAGAAGATGGTCGGTGAGGCCGAGCAATTCGCCGAAGAGGACAAGAAGCGGCGGGCCGGGGCCGAGGCGAAGAACCAGGCCGAAAGCCTGATCCATTCGACCGACGCGCAGTTGAAGGAGCATGGCGACAAGGTCTCGGCCGAAATCCGGACGGAAATCGAGACGGCGCTGGCCGAGGCCAGGACGGCGGTCGAGGGCGGCGAGCCCGAGGTCATGACCGCCAAAACTGAAGCGCTGGCGACGGCCGCGATGAAGCTGGGCCAGGCGATCTATGAGCAGAGCCAGGCGGCCGGTGGTGCCGACGCCGGTGCAGGTGCGGCGGATGCAACCGCCGAGGTCAAGCCGGCCGAGGACGACGTGGTCGATGCGGAGTTCTCCGAGGTCGACGAAGAGCACAAGGGTTAATGACGTTAGCCGTCGCCCCGGCGCAGGCTGGGGTCCCGGGAGGCTGGAGAACACTCCGGTCGACCGGGATCCCGGCTTTCGTCGGGGCGACGGCCTGTGGGGACCGTCATGGTTGATAGCGATTATTACGAACTTCTGGAGGTCGAGCGGACCGCCGACGACAAGACCATCAAGGCGTCGTACCGTCGGCTGGCGATGGCGTGCCACCCCGATCGCCACGGTGGCTGTGCAGATCAAGAAGAGAAGTTCAAGGCAATCAGCGAGGCCTATGATTGCCTCAAGGATCCGCAGAGGCGCGCCGCTTATGACCGCTTCGGCAAAGATGCGTTCCAGAATGGCGGTCCTGGCGCGGGGGGCTTCGGCGGCGGGGGCGGAGCCGGCTTCGAGGGTTTCTCCGACGTTTTCTCGTCGATCTTCGGCGAGTTCACCGATCCCCGCGCGCAGCGGGCCAACGCCGCGCGCGGGGCCGACCTGCGCTATGACCTCGAGCTGAGCCTCGAAGACGCGTATGCGGGCGTAGAGAAGACATTGACGATCGAGACATTGGTAAAGTGCGAGCCGTGTCACGGACGCGGGTCGAAGGGCCATGCCGCCGCGCGCACCTGCTCGACTTGCAACGGCGCCGGCAAGGTCCGCGCGCAGCAGGGCTTTTTCGTCGTCGAGCGCGGCTGTCCAACCTGCATGGGATCGGGCGAAGTGATTGCCGATCCGTGTCCAGCCTGTTCGGGCGAGGGTCGCGCGCTCAACCAGCGCAAGCTGTCGGTCAACATTCCCGCCGGGGTTGACGAAGGCACCCGCATCCGCGTGTCCGGTGAGGGCGAGGCCGGCATGCGTGGGGCGTCGAGCGGGGATTTGTACCTGTTCGTGCACATGAAGCGGCACGCCTATTTCACCCGCGAGGGGACCACTCTGGTCGCCGAATGCCCGGTGAGTTTCACCACGGCGGCGCTGGGCGGCACGATCGAGGTGCCGGGCGTCGATGGCGCGCGGATCGAGATCAAGATCCCGGTCGGCGTTCAGTCGGGGGAAACGCTGCGCCAGCGCGGTGCGGGGATGAGCGTGCTCAATGCGCGTGGGCGCGGCGATCTCGTGACGCGCATCCTGGTCGAGACGCCGACCAAGATGACCAAGGAGCAGCGCGCCATTCTCGAGCAGTTTCGCGCGACCGAGACGGGCGAGGAATGCCCGGCGAGCCGCAGCTTCTTCTCGCGCATCAAGGAATTCTTCGACGCCTAGTTGGCGCCTGCGAGCTGCGTCGATCCGCTGAGAGCTTCCGTCAGCCGCCTTGCCAGAGACGCCATCGTGTAGGGCTTTTGCAGCACGATGCGGGCACGGTGCTGTTCGGGCAGCAGCAGCTGTTCGCCATAGCCGGTCGCGAACATGAACGGTACCCCCACCGCATCCAGCCGATCGGCAATCGCGAAGCTGGTATGACTGCCCAGATTAATGTCGAGGATCGCGATGTCGGGGCGGTTTGAATCGATGATATGCAGGGCGTCGGCGACCGTCCCCTCGGTGACCACTTCACGCGCGCCAAGCCGCTTCAATAGATCCTCGGCGTCGAGCGCGATGATCAAACTGTCCTCGACCAGCAGCACCCGCATGCCGGTCAGGGCATTGTCGGGCACCGGAAAGAGATCGAACGTCTCGCATGTCTCGTAATTCGGCCGGCCCTTGACGTCGCATGGATCGGTCAGGTGGCGCTCAGGAATCGTGAACCAAGCGTTGAAGCCGTCCGGCGCATATTCCAGCCGCGCCAAGCCACCCAGGTCGTAAGGGACCGACTGCTTGATAATCGTCGTCCCGAACCCCTTGCGCGTCGGCAGTTCGACACGCGGTCCGCCGGTCTCGATCCAGTGAAGTTCGAGGTCGCGGTCGGCGTTCCGGTGCCAGCTGATCCTGACCCGCCCGCCGTCCGACAGGCTGCCATACTTCGCCGAGTTGGTGACAAGCTCGTGTATCACTAGCGCGATGCATGAATAAGCTTGCGGGTTGAGGAGGATTGGCTCGCCGTCGATTTCGACCTGACGACGCTTGTTGGCCAGGAACACCGCCGCTTCGGCATCGATCAGCGTCTGCAGCGGCGCGGGACCCCAGCGATCGTCGGTAATCTGATTGTGCGCGCGGGCGAGGGCATGGATCCGTCCGTCGATCATGGCGACGAATTCGGCAAGGCTGGTGCCCTCGGGCGGCTTGGACTGGCGAATGAGTCCGCGGATGAGGCTGAGAATATTGCGCACGCGATGATTGAGTTCGGCAATCAGCAACTCCTGCCGCTCACTCGACAAGCGCCGTTCCTCGCTCGCCTCATCCGACAGGCGAAGCACGATTTCAATAAGCGTCGCGCGCAGCGTCTCGGCGACGCGCAGGTCTGATGAGTTGAATGGTTCGGACTGACCCTCGACCAATTGCTTCCATTCGGCAAAGCTTTCGCGCGGCGTCAGGCGCGGACCGTTGGGACCGTCTTCGACCGGCTTTCGCGGATCGCCACCCCAGCGCACGGCGCGGATCATCTCCGACCGGAACAGGATGACATAATCGCGTGGACTGCGCGAGATCGGGATCGCCAGCATCCCCGCGGCCGCGCCGGCATGTTCGATCGCTTCCGGCACCAATCGCGAAATGCGGTCGGTAGCGAAGGCTCGCCCGGCCGCCGTACCATTCAGCGCGCGCACGATCCTTGTAAAATTGGCGGTGTCGGGGGTCTTTCCCGCAAATGCGTAATTGCCGTTGATCCACACGCCGACGCCATCCGCCGGAATGGCGCGGGTCAGGATGTCCAACAGCCAGTCCGGGTCCTTGAGCAACGACTCGTCCGACGCCACGGCGCCGAGCAGCTGGTCGCAGACGTCACGCGCACGGCGCTCATACTCGACCGTCTCCTTGCGCTCGCGC
The DNA here is from genome assembly GCF_031380695.1 of Sphingomonas sp. Lineage (GTDB taxonomy): Bacteria > Pseudomonadota > Alphaproteobacteria > Sphingomonadales > Sphingomonadaceae > Sphingomicrobium. The sequence goes on from NZ_JANMWY010000276.1 coordinate 3,683, forward strand.
ACCTCGATCCGCATGGCGAACATCTGGGCAAACAGCTCCGCGACCGAGCGCCGCTCGAAGCTGGGACAGCGCGGCGAATAATGGTGGCAGGCGATCAGCCCCCACAGCTCGCCCTCGACGACGATCGAGATCGACATGGACGCGCGCACCCCCATGTTGCGCAGATATTCGATGTGCATCGGCGAGACCGAGCGCAGCACCGACAACGACAGGTCGAGCGGCTGGCCATGCTCGTCGAGCGTCGGGAGGATTGGGACCGGGGTCGCGTCGATGTCGGTGATGACGCGCAGCAGGCTGCGCTTGTAGAGTTCGCGCGCCTGCTTGGGAATGTCGGTCGCGGGGTAGTGGAGGCCGAGGAAGCTGCCGATGCCGCTCTTAGCGCTTTCCGAGACGACCTCGCCCGATCCGTCAGGCGAGAAGCGATAGATCATGACGCGGTCGAAGCCGGTCAGGGCGCGGACCTGACGTGCTCCTTCGTTGAAGAATCCAGGCATGTCGCGCGCCTGGTCGAGTCGACCGATCATCCCGCGGACGGTGCCAGTGGCGTCGCCGTAGTGATGCTCGGTCGAGGGCTCGCCCTCGATGATCACGCGGCCCTCGCTCATGTGCAGCGCGACGTCGAACATGCGATCGTCGCCGAGTAGCGCGCAGCGGAACATCCGCTCGAGCCCGTCGGGCCCGCGCAGTAGTGCCATGCGGTTGCGCAGCGCATGCACCGCGTCGGGGCACAGTAAGGAATTGACATGGTGACCGATGATCTCGTCGGTCGGCTTCGCGACGAATTGATTGATGTTGGCCGACAAGCGGCTGATCATCCAGTCGCTCGACAAGGCGATGAGGAAACCGATTGGCTGGATCGCGCCGAGCTGGTGGATCGGTTCGCGGTCGCAATTGGTCAAGTCGACGGGCTCGGACCAGGTATCACTCACCGCTTCACCACCAGTTTCGCGGCCTGCTCGAAGCAGGCAAAGGTCGCCGACGCTGCCTCGATCGCGGCATCAAGTCGTTGCGGTGAATAGAGCAATTGGTCGAGGCTCGCAATGAATCGGGTCCAGTGACCGGGTTCGGCTCGCGCCGACAGGAACGCGATCGGCAGGCCGGGAAGAACGCGCCGGAGGAGCACCGCGGCACCCATCCGCGACCCTTCCAGTACGTACAGGCCGCCGACAACGGCCGCCTCGCCACGATATTCAGGCGGAGCGATCAGGTCGGGCGGAGCGCAGTCAAGCGTCGCAAGGTCGGCAGCCAGCAGCGGCGCGCGGCGGTGGTCGTGCCAATTTTCGATCAACCGCGCCGCGCCGCAGGCGGTGAGCGCCTCCTCGACCGGCAAATAGGCCGACGCCTGGGCGGCGAGGAAAGCGACATAGATGATCGGGTTGGCCAGGTCGTGATCGAAGGCGGCGTCGACCCGGTCGTGCGCGGCCTGGGTTGCGGCCTTCAATTCCTCGCGAGCGGTCAAGCGGGGCTCGCGCCTCCGAATACGCGGTCGAAGATGACGTCGATGCGCTTGAGGTGATAGCCGAGGTCGAACAGGCTCTCGAGCTCGTCGTTGGATAGCTTGTCCGCGACCTCCGGGTCGGCCTTGAGCAGCTGTAGCAGCGACAGTTGACCGTCCGACTGCCACACTTTCATCGCGTTGCGCTGGACCAGCGCATAGCTGTCTTCGCGGCTGACGCCGGCCTGGGTGAGGGCAAGGAGCACGCGCTGAGAATGGATGAGCCCGCCCATTCGATCCATATTCTTCTGCATCCGCTCGGGATACACCAGCAATTTGTCGATCACCCCGGTCAGCCGGGCGAGGGCGAAGTCGAGCGTGATGGTCGCATCGGGGCCGATGAACCGTTCGACCGAGGAGTGCGAGATATCGCGCTCATGCCACAACGCGACATTCTCCATCGCCGGGACGACCGCCGAGCGGACGACGCGGGCGAGGCCGGTGAGATTCTCGGTCAATACCGGGTTGCGCTTGTGCGGCATCGCCGAGCTGCCCTTCTGCCCGGGCGCGAAATATTCCTCGGCCTCCAGCACTTCGGTCCGCTGGAGGTGGCGAATCTCGACCGCGACCCGTTCGACCGACGAGGCGATCACGCCGAGCGTGGCGAAGAACATCGCGTGGCGGTCGCGCGGGATGACCTGCGTGCTGGTCGGCTCGATCGCGAGACCGAGTTCTCTGGCGACATGCGCTTCGACCGCCGGATCGACGTTGGCATAGGTGCCGACCGCACCGGAGATGGCGCAAGTGGCGATGTCCTTGCGCGCCGCGACCAGCCGCTCGCGATTGCGGGCGAATTCGGCATGGGCCTGGGCGAGCTTCAGACCGAAGGTAACCGGCTCGGCATGAATGCCGTGGCTGCGGCCGATGGTCGGGGTCAGCTTATGCTCATAGGCGCGGCGCCTGAGCACAGTCAGCAGCGCGTCGAGATCGGCGAGGAGGATGTCGGCGGCCTGGGTAAGCTGGACGGACAGGCTGGTGTCGAGCACGTCGGAGCTGGTCATCCCCTGATGCAGCCAGCGCGATTCCGGGCCCATCTTCTGCCCGGCCCAGGTCAGGAAGGCGATCACGTCATGCTTGGTCACCGCCTCGATCTCGTCGATCGCGGACACGTCGATTTCGCCCAACACATTAGCGTCGTAGGCGGCGCGGATGGTGCGCGCATCCTCGGCCGGGATTGCCCCCAGCGCGCCCATCGCCTCGGCCGCAAACACCTCGATCACGAACCAGATGCGATAGCGGTTTTCGGACGACCAGATGGCGGTCATGGCGGGACGGGAATAGCGGGTGATCATGGGCGGGCCGGTAGCAGGGGCGCACGAGGGGGGCAACTTCACGACGTCAACCAACGGTCGGCTCGGGACCCCCGTTTGCGCGGTGCGCTCGCTGCTTTCGGTCAGGTCAGTCCGTGCTCGAGGGGAATCGGCGAAATCGGTGCGTTGGGTCGCCGAATCAGCGTCTCGGGCGATGCGCCGGCGCGATAGGCCTTCAACAGCTCTTCGCGATCGAAGCTGATGCCGATCGGATTGGCGGCGAAGGCATCGCCGGCCATGAACGCATTAGCCTCCTCGACCGTGCCGCAGTCAACCTGAAGTTCGAGGCGATTGCCGTCCGGGTCCTTGTAATAGAGCGACAGCGTCGTTCCGTGGTGAACCGGCCAATAAGGTAGCACGCCGACGCCCTTGAGACGGTCGTACGTGTCCAGCAAATCGCCGATCGATCCGTAGGTGTAGCCGAGGTGGTTGACGCCGATCTCGCCGCGGTTGTCCCGGCCCCGCGATCATGGCTTGGACAGCGCGGCTAGATCAACCCCAGCGCTCGCATGCTCGATCGCCCCTGCGCGCCGACGATGACATGGTCGTGGACGGTGATCTTCATGTGGCGGCCGGCTTCGATCAATTCCTTCGTCAGGACGATGTCCTGACGGCTGGGGGCGGGGTCGCCGCTCGGGTGGTTGTGGACGATGATCAGCGCGGTGGCACCGAGCGCGATTGCGCGGGCGATGACCTCGCGGACGTGGACCGAGGCTTCGTCGACGCTGCCGGTCCATAGCGATTCATTGGCGATCAGCATATTCTTGGCGTTGAGGAACAGGACGCGGACCTCCTCGATCGCGGCATGGCCCATCGCCGCCTGGAGATAGTCGCCGAGCGCGTCCCAGCTCGACAGCATCGGCCGGCCCTCGATCCGTGTCTCGAGCAGGCGCAGCGCGGTCGCCTCTGCAATTTTCAGCGCGCCGATCATGCCGTCGCTCAGCCCTTCACGTCGAAGCACCTCGGCGTCCGTGGAGAGTAGGGGGCCGACCCCGCCGAACTGGGCGATGAGTTTTTTCGCCATTGGTTTGGTGTCGCGCCGGGGGACGGCGAGGGCGAGGAGATATTCGACCAGCTCATGATCGAGCAACGCCTTGCCACCGCCGTCGAACAAGCGCTCGCGGAGCCGTGCGCGGTGGCCGCTGTTGCCGGGATCGCTGTCAGCCATGCCATGCCGCCCCCGGCATCGTCACGCCGCTTGCCAGCCCCGGTTCATGTCGTCCACGGAACGGGGAGCGGCCGGCTGGGTTAAGGAATGGATGGCGGTGAAGGCAGGCGAAGGCGAGCATGGCGAACGCATGACGCACGACACGATTGTCGTGCGGCGGCACCGCCTTGGCCGCACGATCGCGCTGTTCATCGTCGGGATCATCGGCCTGATGCTGCTCGGCCTGTTCCTGCTGTGGCTCGGGCGCAAGCCGATCGCCAACAACATCATCGGCAAGGAGTTGGAGAAACGGGGGGTCCACGCAACCTACCACCTTGACCGCATCGGTTTGAGAACGCAGCGCATCAGCAATCTCGTCATCGGCGATCCGGCGCATCCCGACCTAGTGGCGAAACAGGCCCAAGTCGAGATGCGGATCCTGCTCAATGGGTCGGTCGAAGTGTATCGGGTGGTCGCGAGCGGGGTGCGGCTGCGCGCGCGCTATGCTGACAACCGGGTCAGCTTCGGCGAGGTCGACAGACTGCTGCCCGCGCCGAGCAGCAGCAAGACGCCGTTCAAGTTCCCCGACATCGCGGTCGATGTCAGCGATTCGACCATCGCGCTCCAGACACCGTTCGGGCCGATCGGGTTCGTGGTGGCGGGCAAGGGTAATCTGACCGGCGGGTTCAAGGGGCGGCTGGCGGTCTCCAGTCCGGGGCTGGCGTTCGGCAAGTGCTCGCTGGACGTAGTGCGCGCATCGATGGCGGTCGAGATCGTCGCGCGCAGACCGCACGTCACCGGGCCGTTCACCGCGCGCAAGTTCGCCTGCCCGCAGAGCAACCTCGCCATCGCCAGCCCGCGATTGGACCTCGACAGCGATTTCTCTGAATCGTTCGGCAGCTTCGACGGCACGGGGCGGCTGACGACACCGGCGCTGGTCGCTGGGGCCAATGGACTGGCCAATCTGGTCGCCAATGTCGGGTTCAAGGGCACGCCCGCGAATGCGGGTGGGACGATCGCGCTGGCGGCGCAGAAGGCGCGGCTGGGGCAGATTTTGGCCGACACGACCCGGCTCAAGGGGTCCTATCGGCTGGCGGCGGCAAAGGGCGAGTTGGCACTGGTCGCCGACTATGATGCGCGACGGGCGGCGTTGCCGTCGTCGATGCTGGCGTCGCTGACCGGGCCCCTTGCCGCTGCCGCGAAGACGCCGATTGGACCGCTTGCTACCGCGATCGGCCAGTCGGTGACGCGCACGGCAGGCGGGTTCGACGCGGTTGGGCGGTTGCGGCTGGTCAATTTCACCGGCGGCGGAGCGGTGCGCATCGAGACGGCGAATGTGGCCGGGCCGGCTGGCGAGCGGGCGCAGATCGCCGGGCGCGACGGCGTGACCTATTATTGGCCGAGCGGGCGCATCCGGATCGACAGCCAAGTCGCGACCGAGGGCGGCGGCTTGCCGACGGCGCGGCTTGATCTGCGCCAGCCACGCGGCTTCGGCGCGGCCTCGGGCGAATTTCACATGGCACCCTATGCGACCGGCGGTGCGCGGCTGGCGCTCGACCCGGTGCGCTTCGCCGCCGCGCGTGACGGTTCGACGCGGGTCACGACGACAGCGCTGCTCGACGGGCCGCTCAGCGGCGGGCGAATAACCGGGTTGCGCGTGCCGGTCGAAGGCACGATCGGCGGGTCGGGCGGCTTCTCGTTCGGCCACGGCTGCCTCGACACCGGCTTCCGGTCGCTGACACTCGGTGCGATGAAGCTCGGCGCGGCGAAACTGCCGCTATGTGCCCTGAACGGCGCGATCGTTGCGCAGCAGCCGGGCGGCCCGCTGCAGCTTGGCGCGCAAACCAGCGGGCTGCGGCTGGGCGGGACGATGGGCTCGTCGCCGGTGCGGATCGTCGCGGCGCGGGCGCGGCTGCTCGGGACCGATCGGTTCGACGCTGTCGGACTCGGCATGACCCTCGGCAACCCCGCCGCGCCAGTAGTGCTGGCGGCGAAGCAGCTCGACGGGCGCATCGGGGCGAAAGGCCTGTCGGGCACATTCGCCGGCGGCGATGGCGTGATCGGCGACATTCCGCTGGCGATGAGCGACGTTCGCGGAAAATGGACTTATGCCAAGGCGTTGACCGTCGACGGCGCGCTGACCGTTAGCGACCGCGCGGAAAAGGCCAAGTTCAACCCGCTCGTGTCGAACGACGTCCACTTCGTGCTCAACGGCGACACGATCACGACCACCGGTGGGCTGCACCATCCGGGCAGCGGTGCGCTGGTGACAAACATCGACATCGTTCACCATCTGGCGAGTGGGCAGGGTCATGCCAACCTCGACGTGCCGGGCATCCGCTTCGCCAGCAGCGGGCTGCAGCCGGACAATCTGACCCCGCTGACCGAGGGCGTGATCGCGCTCGTCGACGGGACGGTGCGCGGGCAGGGGCGGATCGACTGGGCCGGGCACCGGGTGACGTCGACCGGCGACTTTTCGACCGACGGAATCGACCTGGCGGCCGCGTTTGGCCCGGTGACGGGGATGAGCGGAACGATCCACTTCACCGACCTGCTGGCGCTGGAAAGCGCGCCGGGGCAGACGCTGCAGCTGGCTGGGGTCAATCCGGGTATCCCGGTCGAGAACGGGGTGCTCCACTTTCAGCTGCTGCGCGACCAGCTGGTCAAGGTCGAGCGTGGCGAGTGGCCGTTCATGGGCGGTACGCTGGTCCTGCGCGAGACCATCCTCAATTTGGCCAAGCCGACCGCAAAACGGCTCACGTTCGCAGTCGACGGGCTAAACGCGGCGATGCTGGTCGAGAGCTTCGGCTTCAAGGAAATCGCCGCCAACGGTACGTTCGACGGCGTGCTGCCGATGATCTTCGACGAGGATGGCGGGCGGATCGTCGGCGGGCGGCTCGACAGCCGCGCGCCGGGCGGGTCGCTGAGCTATGTCGGGGTGGTGAGCAAAGCCAATCTCGGCATGTTCGGCGGGATTGCCTTCAATGCCCTGCGCGACCTCAAGTTCAAGCAGATGATCGTCCGGCTGGACGGCGATCTGGCAGGGGAGTTCGCGACCCGGCTGACCGTCGACGACGTCGCCTTGGGCAACAACAAGACCCAGCGGTTCGTGCGCGGCCTGCTAAAGAAGCTGCCGTTCCGCTTCTCGGTCTCGATCAAGGGGCCGTTCCGCGCGCTGATCGGCACCGCCAAGAGCGTCAAGGATCCGCGCGCGACCATCCACGACGCGCTGCCCGAACCGATCGCCAACCTGCCCGACGATTCGGTCACGATCACCACCGACACCGGCCAGTCGCAGACGCAGACCCCGGTCAAGGACATCGTCACCACCACCAGTAAACCCGACCAATGAGGAGCCGAACGATGAGATTTTCCCGCGCGCCCACGGCGCTCGCGCTGGCGTTTCTGCTGCCCGGCCTGAGCGGCTGCATCTCCGTCAAGACGCCCGACAAGCCGATCGACATCAATTTGAACGTGGTCATCAAGCAGGAAGTCGTCGTGCGCCTGCAGCGTGACGTCGACCAGCTGATCAAGTCGAACCCCGAGGTGTTTCCCCAAGCCGCGCCGTCGACGCTGGGCAAGAAGCCGGCGCAGTGATGCGCGCGTTGATCCTCGCGGTGGTGGCGTTGCTGGTGGTGCCGTCAGCGGCGCAGGCGCAGGCGTCGGCGTCGGCGTCGGTGGCCGATGCGCGTGCCCACGGTCTCGTCGGCGAACGCTTCGACGGCTATCTCGGGGTGGTCGCCGAGGCCGACGAAGCGCTGCGCCACCGGGTCCAGGCAGTTAATATCCGCCGCCGGGCGCTTTATTCCGACCTTGCCGAGCGGCGCGGCGCGTCACTCGAGCAAGTCGCGATGACCGCCGCGTGCCAGCTGCTTCCGACGGTGCACATCGGCGAACGCTATCTAGCGAGCGACAAGGTCTGGCGGACGCGGGTTGCCGGACAGGAACTGCTGGTCCCCGACTATTGCCGTTGACGGCCGACCCACCGCGCGGTTGACACTGCAGGCGGCCCTTCATAAAGGAACCGCGCCTTGGCGGGTTTGACGCCGCCATGTTCCTTGCCTTTTGCAGCTGCGCTCCGCCCGAGTGTCGCCGCGCATATCGGGAGTTTGGGGTCATGGCGGTAGACGAGCCCGGCGAGGAGCCTGTCACTTCCCAGGATGCGCGGCTGACATCGCTCGACGAGCGGTTGCGTCGCGCCGAGCGGGTCGAGGACGAGCGGCGACCACCGGTCGATGCGCTGGCGGGGGTTCGCTCGGCCGGTGCGCGGGCCATGCAAAGCCTGGTCGGCATGCCGCTCGGCGGCGCGCTGATCGGCTGGCTGATTGATCGTTGGGTGGGGACGGCACCGTGGGTCATGCTCGGCCTGATGTTCGCCGGGTTCGCCGGCGCGGTGCTCGACATGATGCGAATTTCAAAACAGCGTTCGGACACGGACGCAGGGAAGTAGACAGTGGCGGCCGAAGCAAAAATCGACCCGATGAGCCAGTTCCAGATTCACCCGATTGCGGGCGATCTGGGCAGCCCATTCCTGTTCACCAACAGCACGCTGTGGATGCTGATCCTGGTCGTGCTGATCACCGGTTTCATGGTCATGGGGATGAAACGGCAGCTGGTGCCCGGCCGCTGGCAGGTCGCCGCCGAGGGGATCGTTGGCTTCGTCGATTCGATGGTCTCGACCAGCATCGGGCCGGACGGCCGCCGCTATCTGCCGTGGGTGTTCACCGCCTTCATCTTCATGCTGTTCGCCAACATCCTCGGTGCGATGCCGTTCGCGGTGGTACCGGGCGGCCATCCGTTCACCGTCACCAGCCAGTTCACTGTCACCGGGGCGATGTCGATCATCAGCTTCGCGATCGTGCTGGGCGTCGGCTTCTGGAAGCATGGCCTGCATTTCCTGTCGCTGTTCTGGCCCAAGGGGATGCCGTTCGCGCTCAAGCTGCTGATCGCGCCGATCGAGCTGCTGAGCTTCGCGGTGCGACCGTTCAGCCTTGGCTTGCGGCCATTCATCGCGATGTTCGCGGGCCATGTGCTGCTCGACGTGTTCGGCAATTTCATCGTCCAGGGGCTGAACGCCGGCGGCAGCGGCTATGTCGTGTCCGCGCTGTGCTTCCTGTTCGTCGCCTTCATCAATGCGCTCGAACTGCTGGTCGGCGCGATCCAGGCCTATGTCTTCGCCCTGCTCACGTCGCTGTACATCAGCGACGCGGTCAACCTCCACTAATCGTTCAATTTCTTCCCAAGGAGTAATATCATGGATCTCGCAGCAGCTCAGGTTATCGGCGCCGGTCTCGCCGCCATTGGTGTCGGCGCGGCCGCTGCCGGCGTTGGCATCGTGTTCGGTTCGTTCCTGCAGGGTGCACTGCGCAACCCGGCGGCGGCCGACGGCCAGTTTCCGCGCCTGATCTTCGGTTTCGCCGCGGCGGAACTGCTCGGCCTGATGGCGTTCGCCGTCGCCATGATCATCCTCTACGCCCGCTAAAAGGATCGGCGGCAGGGTTCGTCCCCGCCGCCGGATTTGCCAATGCCTCAGCTTTCCCAGCTTGCCGACGTCGTCCTGTCACAGCTGTTCTGGCTGCTGCTGGTGCTCGGCTTCATCTACTTCGTCATCGGGCGGGGGATGGTGCCGAAGATCCAGTCAACAGTCGACGCGCGTGACAAGCGGATCGCCGACGATCTCGCCGCCGCCGAGGCTGCTAAGGCCGACGCCGACCGGACCGAGGCGGCTTATCGCGCCAGGATCGACGAGAGCCGGGCCGAGGCGATGAAGCGCACTGCCGCCGCCAAGCAGCAGGGCGTGGCGAGCATGGAGCAGCAGCTCAAGGCCGCCGACAGCGCGGTCGAGGCGAAGCTGACGAAGGCCGCCGCCGATATCCGCCAGGCGCGCGATTCGGCGATGGCCGGGATCGAAGGAGCTGCGGCCGAGTTGGCGCAGGAGATCGCCAGCAAGGTTGCGGGGCTGACGGTCAGCAGCGCCCAGGCAGGCGCAGCGGTCAAGGCGGCGATGGACCATGGTTGATATGCTGATTCTAAGTGTCGCGGCGATGGCCGCCGAGGAAGCCGAGCCGACCGCGTTGGGCTTTAACCCCGGTGCGTGGGTGGCGATCGCGATGCTGGTGATCTTCGCCATCGCGATCTGGAAAAGGGTGCCGAGCGCGATCGGCAAGGCGCTCGACGCCAACATCGCCAAGATCCGCGATCAGCTGGCCGAGGCCGAAGCACTGCGCAGGGACGCGGAGGCGCTGAAGGCGGAGTATGAGGCCAAGGCCGAGGCCGCCGGCGCGGATGCCGAGGCAATCGTCGAGCGGGCCAAGGATGAGGCCGAATCGATCCTCGCTACTGCGAAGTCTGACGCCGAGGCGCTGGTCGCGCGGCGCGGCAAGATGGCCGAAGACCGCATCGCCGCCGAGGAACGTACGGCCATCGCCGAGCTGCGTTCGACGACGGCGCGAGCAGCGACGACCGCGGCGGCCAGCCTGATCGCCGAGCGGCATGATGCCGGGTCTGACAAGGCGCTGGTCGATCAGGCGATTGCCGGGCTGGGCAAGCGCTAGGGCGGCAGCCGCCCTACGCCACATTCTCCGTCAGCAGGTCGTAGCTCGCAACCAGATCGTCCTTCTGGTTGAAGATTTCGACTGCCCAGCGGACCACGCCGCTGTCCTCGTTCTTCAGCGATTTCGACCGCACCGTCAGCTCGACCCGCATCGAATCAGCCGGATAGAGCGGCGTCAGGAAGCGCAAATTTTCCAGGCCCGTATTCGCCAGCACCGGACCCGGCGCGGGATCCACAAACAGGCCGGCGGCGAAGCTCAGGATGAGGTAGCCGTGCGCCACCCGCCCCTTGAAGATCGTTGACGCTTTTGCCGCTTCCTCGTCCATATGGGCGTAGAAAGTGTCGCCGGTGAAATGGGCAAAGGTCTCGATATCGGCGATGGTGACGGTGCGGCTCACGGTCCTTAGCG
>NZ_JANMWY010000331.1:0-3999 GCF_031380695.1 Sphingomonas sp.
CCCCGCCTCGAACCTGGAGTTCACCGAGGTCGCGGTGCCGGCCGGCGCGGCCAACGTCATCCCCGGCGGGGCGAGCGCGCGCCTCAACATCCGCTTCAACAACTTGCAGCGCGGGTCCGATCTCGTAGCGAAGGTCACGGCAATAGCCGAGCGCGAAGCCCCCGGCGCCACCGTCCGCGCGCTGATCTCGGGCGAAGCCTTCCTCACCCCACCGGGCCACCTCTACGACCTGGTCGTCTCGGCGATCCGCGACGAGGTCGGCATCGACCCCGCGCTATCCACCGGCGGCGGCACAAGCGACGGCCGCTTCCTCATCAAGCTATGCCCGGTGGTCGACTTCGGCCTCCCCAACGCGACGATGCACAAGCTCGACGAGCATGCGGCGCTCGCGGACATTCGGGCGTTGTCGCGCATCTACGCCCGCGTCATCGCGAAGGCGTTCGCCTAGCGTCGATCACGCACTCCGCCGCGAACCCGTCCGCTCGGCGTTCAGCACCCAGGTGCGATATTCATCCTCGAACATCGGGTGGGCAAAGACGAAGCCCTGAACCGTCTGGCAGCCCATCGCGCGCAATATGTCCGCCTGCGCGACATTCTCGACCGCTTCGGCGACGATCTCGCAGCCGACGCCGTGGATCAGCTGGACAACCGCCTGGACCACGACCCGCGCCTTCTCGCTCGTCTCGATGTCAGCGATCAGCGACTGGTCGAGCTTGACCCGGTCGAGCGGCATCGCTTGCAGCCGGGCCAGGTTGGAGTAGCCCGTGCCGAAGTCGTCGATCGCGATCATCGCTCCGTCGGCGCGCAGCGCGGCGATTTCCTCGAGCACGGTCTTGCTCACTTCCATCGCTGCCGATTCGGTGAATTCCAATTCGACCAGCGACAGCGGCACGCCCTGGTCGGCGAATGTCTGCCGCATCCGGCTGAAGAAATCGGCGCGGTCGAGCTGGCGCGGGCTGACGTTGAACGCGATCCGCTGCGTGCTGCCCTCACGGTGCCACGCGCCCAGCATCGATGCGACCTCGGCGATCACCCAGTCCCCGATTTCGGCGATGATCCCGGTCTGCTCGGCGACCGGAATGAAAGTTCCCGGCATGCGCATCCCGTCGCGCGGATGGTTCCAGCGAATGAGCGCCTCGGCCCCGGTGATTTCCCCGGTCCTCAGGCTCAGCTGCGGCTGCAGCGCTAGCAGGAATTCGCCGCGCTGGACGGCGTCGGTCAGCGCCTGTTCGGTGTCGATTTTCCGCTGATGCTCATCGGCCAGTTCGGTCGAGAACATACAATGCTGCCCGCCGCCGCGCGACTTGGCGCGGTACATGGCGATGTCGGCGGCGCGCATCAGCGTCTCGATGCTCGTCCCATGGTCGGGGCAGATGGCGACGCCGATCGACGCCCCGATGTCGACGCTGTGGCCGTGCAATTCGAACGGCTCGCTGATCGCCAGCGCAATGCGCCGCGCAACTCGCTCGATCTCGCTCGCCGAGGCCATTGCCGCGAAGAACAGGGTGAACTCGTCCCCCGCCAATCGCGCAACGAGCGGGCGGCGCAAATCATTGTCGCTGACTTCGGCGGCGACCACGACGCGCAGCCGGTTGGCGACCATCACCAGCAGCTGGTCGCCGCGGGCATGGCCCAGGCTGTCGTTGACCGCCTTGAACCGGTCGAGGTCCACGAACAGCATCGCCCCCAGCGTACCGTCCTCGCCGCGATCGCCCCGTTCGGTCAGCCGCTTGTCGGCCTCGGCCCGGAAATGGAGCCGGTTGGGCAGCGACGTGACCGGGTCGTACATGCCCAGCGAATGAGCGTTCTCGATCGACGAGCGGACTTCGGCGAACAGGCTGTCGACTGCCGCCGCCACCGCCGGCATGGTCCGCTGCACGATCTCGGGCGCCGGGCTGACCAGATCGCCATCCTCGACCGCCAGCAGCCGATCGCCCAGCGCCGCCAGCGCCCGCGCGCTTTCGCTGTTGGGTCGTTCGGACGCGACATAGCTGATCAGCAGGCAGAACGCCCCGGCGATGACCGAGGCGAGGATTTTCACATCGAATTCGGTCACATACAGGAAGGCGGTCAGAGAGAAGAGGAACGACGCCGCGCCAGCCGCGCCCGACAGGAGCACGTTGCTGACCTTCTGCGCGGTACCCTGTTTCATCGACGCGACATCCCCGGCGGCCCGCAACCACGCGCCCTTACCTTGCTGCTAATTAAACATTGCAAGTTAAGAATATGTGTCGGCTCAGCGAGGGCGACGAAGGATCAGATAGAGGCTGCCGCCGCCGCCATGCCGAGGGTGCGCGCCACGCACCGCGGCGATGTGGCGGGCATGGCGGGAATGGGCCAGCCAGTCGTGCACCGCCGCCCGGATTCGCCCGCGAACGACGGGCGGCTCGCCGGAGCGATAATGGCCGGTAATCAGCAGCACGACGCGGTCACCGGCGGCAATCGCCCGCTCCAGCCCCTGGTCGATCGCATCCCATGCGCCATCGAGGTTGTGGCCGTGCAGGTCGAGCGTCCGATCGGGCACGACCGTGCCCTTGGTCAGCTTCCGGTCCCAGCTGCCATCGAGTGTCGCGTCGGTGTGTGGCTTCCTTGGCGCTAGAAGCGGCGGCGGGGGGAGACGAGGCGACGGCCCCTTGGCGCGCGGTGCCAACGGAACGGGCGGCAGCTTCGGGGTCAGCGGTGCTGGCGGGTTCACCGCGACCGGCTCACGCGACAGCGGGCGGATAGTCGCGGTGACCCTGGCCCACAGTTCGGCCTCTTCAGGGTCGAGCCGACGCACGCGCCACCATCCCCTTTGGCAGCAGGATCGACGCCGACCCCTTCGCCGCCATGCCGCCGGCGATCCACTCAGCGTCAGGCCCGGCACCCCAGAATGTATCCACCCGGTTCACACCCTTGATCGCCCCGCCGCTATCCTGCGCCACCCACAGTCCGCTGGCTTCCGCCCGGTCCATCGCCAGGAAGACCGGCGCACCAAGCGGGATGAAGGCCGGATCGGCAGCAACGCTGGCGTTGGGGGTCACCGGCACGTTCAACGCGCCGAGCGGCCCGGCGCCCGTCAATTCCCTGAAAAAGATATAGGACGCATTCTCGCGCATAAGCGCCTTGCCTTCGTCGGGATGCGCCGCGATCCAGTCACGGATCGCCTGCATATTTGCTCCGCCCGGCGGGAGGATCCCGCGCTCGCGCAGCAGCTTGCCGATCGCCACATAGGGCTGTCCATTCTGCCCGGCATAGCCGATCCGCATCACCGACCCGTCGGCCAGCCGCAGCTGGCCCGAACCCTGGATTTCGACGAAGAACAGCGCCACTGGATCGGCCGCCCAGCCAATCTCGAGCCCGCGATTGGCGAGCGCGCCACCCTCGATCTCGCCGCGCGTGAAATAGGGCACGCACAGTTCCGCCGCGTCCAGCCGTCCCCTGCCCTCGGTCCCATCCACGCGGGTGCAGCGGATGAGGTCGGCTGGAAGGCCATAGATTGGCGTGTCAAATCCCGGCTTTCGAGTTCGCGAAGCCGCGATCTCGGGCTCATAATAGCCGGTGGCGAAGGCCGCGCCGTCGCCGACCCGGACCCATTCGAACCGGTCGTGGAAAAAGGCCGCGGCGCTGCCCTCGGCAACGCTCGCCGCTTCTGCGCACAGCCCCGCCCAGTCGCTCGCCTGCGTCAGCCCCGAACCATCGACTCGTGTTGCCAACACCGGACAGCTCGCCCGAAACGCCGTCAGCGCGCGGGTCGCGGCGGTTTCGTCGAGCGGCTGCGGTTCAGCGAGGGCAACCCCCGCCTGCAACGCTGTCGTGATAACCTGCTTGACCGGCGGCACCGCAACCGGCGGCGTCCGCTGGACGCATCCCGCGACGAATAGCAGAGCGGCGAGAGTGAAGGCCCTCGCGGACGCCCTCACTCTTCCTCGTCGGTTTCGATCAGCAGCCAGTTGGGATCCTTCGACGCCAGGTCGCGGCGGAAGGTCCAGCGGTCGCGGGTCTGGACCGCGTCGGACA
>NZ_JANMWY010000054.1:0-5687 GCF_031380695.1 Sphingomonas sp.
GCCGACGGTCAGTCCGCTGGCCATTCGCACGATAATATCGTCGGAATAATAATGGTTTAGCGTCGCGAGGCCTCGATCTTCCCAGATCTCCTTCGTGATGCCGATGATATAGGCTGGAAAGTCCGCCCAGCGGGGATCGAAACCGGTCATGGCCATCTCGGCTCTACCTTCGACAATATTTCAGACGTTAGGGGTGGGTAACGGCGCACGGCGTCGCTCGACCGTTTCGGGGATCATCAGCCACACGACACCGCCGACGATCAGCCCAGCCGCCGACATCGTCATCGCCGTCGGCAAGCCAAATGCTTCTGCAATGGCGCCGGTGATGAGCGGCGCCGTCATCGAGATGATGCGCCCCCAGTGAAAGATGGACATGGCCGTTGACCGCAGGTGAGGGGGGTAAAGTTCCGACATCCAGGGAGCCCAGGCGACCGACGCAGTGATCATGAAGCCCCACAATGCGCCGCCAAACTGGAGCGCGAATGCGCTGTCGAGCACCAACAGGTAGAGCAGAACCGACGCGCCGCCTACAAAGAAGCCGATGCCGGTGAGCCTCCGGCCGTAGCGATCGCTGAACCACCCCCAGAAAAAGCCACCGATCACCGCGCCGATGAACTGCCATGTCACGATGCGTGAAATTACCTGCGGCTCGAAGTGTTTGACGTCCTTCAAATAGGTCGTCACCCAGCCGGCGAAGGCTTGGTAGGCGAAAAAATTCAATCCGACCAAAACAAAGAGCAGGAGGGTAGTGCGGCGTAACGCAAGAGTGAACAGCTCCAACACGGGCAGCTTCGCTGCAGCAGGAGCTGAGTCGCCGGCGCCCCATGGCTTCATGATCCTATCGTCAGGAACGAATAGAAAAACGAGCGGAGCGATCACGAGCGCCGGGAGGGCACCGGCCCATAATAGCACGCGCCAGTCCGATTGACCGATTTGCGTGCCGTAAGCCAAGCCGAGCGCCACGACAGAAAGGTTATAGGTGCCTTGTCCGATCGACGCGAGCTTGCCCCGTATTCTACTTGGGAAAAGGCTCATGTAGGTGGCGATGAGAACCGGAAAGATCGCGCCGAGGAAGAAGCCCAGCATGAAGCGCTGTCCGAGCAATTGCGGGTAGCTGGTGACCAAAGCGCCAAGGCTTCCGAATAGCCCGAAGCCAGCGATCACCCAGAACAGCAGGCGACGTCGGCCAAGTCGATCGGCAAGCTGCGCCAGCACGACGGCGCCCGTGAGTGCACCCAAACTTTGCGCGGTGTAGGCGGAACCCGCTTGAGTAAGCGTCAATCCAAGCGCTTGTCGGATTTGGGGCCGCAGCACGTCGACGGTGTTGAACGACCAGCCATAGAGGAACTCAGCTATCATCAGAAAGGCAAAGGCCGTCCACCGACGCGCAGCCGATACGTCCTCGGCTCGAGTGAATTTTGCCGTGGCCAACCAACTACTCTCCTCGACCGACTGCGCTTATCCGCGCAGTCGCAGCGTTTAACCTCTATAGGGTCGGAGCGCTGCAGTTCTCTGCAAAAACAATTTTAAACACACTATGCATTGGGATGCAACGATGCGGCGAGCGACCTGATACTCGGACAAGCAGCCCGCGACTTCCCGTCGAGGAAGAAGAGACCGGTGGGTCAGTAACTATCGCCAGGTTGCCGCGCGCAAAGCTCAATCGGCGGTCCAGCCGCCGTCGACGATGAGGCTGGTGCCGGTGACCAGCGCCGAGGCATCTGACGCGAGGAAGAGGATGGCGCCCATCAGATCTTCGACCTGGCCGATGCGGCCGAGCTTGATCTTGCTGAGGACGGACGCCTTGAACGCCGCGTCCTCGAAGAAGGGCTTCGTCAACGGAGTCTCGATGAAGGTCGGTGCGATGGTGTTCGAACGGATGCCGTGCGCGGCGAGGTCGAGCGCAAAGGCCTTGTTGAGCCCTTCGAGCGCCCATTTCGAGCCGCAGTAGAGCGAGCGATTGGGGCCGCCGACGTGGCCCATTTGCGAGCTCATGTGGATGAGACTTCCCTGCACGCCTTCGGCAATCATCCGCAGCGCGCAAGCCTGTGCGACGAAAAACGCGCTCTTGACGTTGAGTCCGAAGACCGCATCGAAATCCTCCTCGCTGACCTCGGTCATCGGCTGGGGACGATTGGTGCCGGCATTGTTGACGAGGACGTCGAACGCGCGTTGATCGGCGAAGAAGGCGTCGGTGGCGGCACGGTCCGAGACGTCAAGCACCGCCGCACGGCCGCTCATCGCCTCGGCCGCAGCCTCGACCTCGGGCGCGGTTCGGGCAACAAGCACGACGTCGGCCCCAGCCTCGGCCAGCGCGGCGGCGGCGGCCAGCCCGATCCCCCGCCCCGCTCCCGTGACGACGGCGCGGCGGCCGTCGAGACGAAAACTGGGCGTTTTGGGCAGGATCAAAGCGCTTCGGCCTTTCCGGCGTAGGGAATGTTGCGCCCGCCATAGCGGCGAACGCGGATGTTGGCCTGCTCGCCATGTCCGGCAAAGCCTTCGAGCGCGCACAGGCGGCTGCAATATTCGCCGATCATCGTCGTCGCCTCATCGGTCAGCACGCGCTGGTAGGTGCAGGTCTTGAGGAACTTTCCAACCCACAGACCCCCGGTATAGCGCGCCGCCTTCTTTGTCGGCAGCGTATGGTTGGTGCCGATGACCTTGTCGCCATAAGCGACATTGGTCCGCGGCCCGAGGAACAGCGCGCCGTAATTGGTCATGTTGCGGAGGAAATAATCGGGGTCGCGCGTCATCACCTGGACATGCTCGTTGGCATAATCGTCGGCGACGCGGACCATCTCGGCCTCGTCCTCGCACAACACGACCTCGCCGTAATTCGCCCACGCCTTGCCGGCGATGTCGGCGGTGGGGAGAATCTGGAGCAGCCGCGCGACTTCGCGCATCGTGTCCTCGGCCAGGCGGCGACTGGTGGTGATCAGGATCGCCGGGCTCTCGGGGCCATGTTCGGCCTGGCCGAGCAGATCGGTTGCGCAGATCTCGCCGTCGACCGTGTCGTCGGCGATGACCATCGTCTCGGTTGGCCCTGCGAACAGGTCAATGCCGACGCGGCCGAACAGCTGGCGCTTGGCCTCGGCGACGAAGGCGTTGCCCGGGCCGACCAGCATGTCGACCGGGCCCATGCTCTGCGTCCCGATCGCCATCGCGCCGATCGCCTGGATGCCGCCGAGGCACCAGATCTCGTCGGCTCCGGCCATCGCCTGCGCGGCAACGATCGCCGGGGCGGGACGGCCCTGGAACGGCGGCGCGCAGGTAATCACGCGCGGGACCCCTGCGACCTTGGCGGTGATGACGCTCATGTGCGCCGAGGCGAGCAGCGGATATTTCCCGCCGGGGACATAGCAGCCGGCGGCATTGACCGGGATATGCTTGTGGCCGAGCACGACGCCGGGAAGCGTTTCGACCTCGACCTCGTGCATGCTGTCGCGCTGGATCTGGGCGAAGTTGCGCACCTGCGTCTGGGCGAACTCGATGTCTTTGAGATCCTGCCCGGTGAGTTGATCGATGCAGTCCTGCACTTCGGCCGGACTCAGCCGGTAATCGTCGCGGTCCCAGCCATCGAATTTGATCGACAGCTCGCGCACCGCGGCGTCGCCGCGCGTTGAAATATCGGCGAGGATGGTCTCGACCGTGTCGCGCACCTTGCGGTCATTGTCCGCCCGGGTTTCCGCAGTCGCGCCGCGCTTCAGCCATTCTGCCATATTATCAGGCCCCGCCAGATTGGGCAGCGAACAGGTCGATGCCGATTAGCGAGACAATTTATACTCTCTTGACTGCGTATGCAACAACTTGCATCCCCTAATCGCGAGAACAAGCGGGGCTTAGGGAGCTGGCGATGACCGGACTTGCAGACACCAATCGCTGGAGTAGCGAAGCGATGGAAGCGCGAATCGTACGCTACGCCGACCTTCGACCCTGTTTCAATGCCTTCATCGACACGCGTTCGCCGGGGTCGGAGGCGAAGGAGAACTTCACGATCATCGGCCCGGGCGTATCGGAGAATTCCGAGCAGCATGTCCATATCCCCGAACCGCATGGCTTCAACATCGGCGGCGCGCGGCAGCCGCCCAATTGCGTCAATTCGCAGCACAGCCACGATACCGCCGAAGTGTTCGTCGTCCACAGCGGCAAGTGGCGCTTCGACCTTGGTGAGCAGGGCGACGACGCGCAGGTCGTGCTTCATCCCGGCGACGTGATTTCGCTGCCGACGGGAATGTTTCGCGGCTTCACCAATGTCGGGAACGAGACCGGCTATTTGTTTGCGGTGCTCGGCGGCGACGATCCGGGGCGCGTGCTGTGGGCACCGCAGGTGTTCGACATGGCCGCCGATTATGGGTTGGTGCTGCTTGAGAATGGCTCGCTGGTCGACACGACCGCGGGGCAATCGGTCCCCGCCGACGTGGCGCCAATGCCGCGGACGAGCCAGGAGCAGGTGGCGAAGCTTCGTCGCGCCACCGCCGACGATGCGGCGAAAATGGTGTGGCGCGCCGCGCCGTGCCGCGACTCGATAACCCCGGTTATCGGCGAGCACGCGCCGCTCGATGCCCCGCATCCGTTCCGACTCGAGCGGCTGTGCCTCGGTGGCGACTTCCCCGCCGACCGCCGCACCCCGCACACGCCCGAGGTATTGTTCGTCCACAGCGGAACGGCGCGAGTCGAATGGGACGGCGGCGCGACCGCGCTCGGCGCAGGCGACACGATGACCGTGCCGATCGGCCTTGAGCGAACGCTTGCGGGCAGCACCGAAGCAGTCGTCTATCGCGTCAGCGGCTAGCCACGAATGTCACGCGCAAGCGCGACCGCGCCAGCAAGCAGGAACTCCTGGTCGGACTGAAGCACGAACAGCGACGCGCCCTTGCCGCGCCACTCGGGAACATCCGACGGGCGCGACAGGAACATGCCTACGGTCCGACCGGCGGCTCGTCCGGCGGCGCAGACCTGCTCCACCGCCGCGACCACTTGCGGGTCATCCGGCGTCCCAACGCTATAGGAAATGGTCAGGTCGGCGCGGCCGATGAACAGCGCATCGATGCCCTCGACCACGGCGATTTCGTCGATCGCCTCGACGCCCTCGACATCCTCGATCTGGGCAATGATGGTGACGCCAGTCGCCCCTGCGCGGTGCTTGGCCATGCCAAGCGTGGTATAGCCCGCCGCGCGCGTACTCCCCGCAAAGCCACGGCCGCCGCGCACATAATGACAGGCGCGGACCAGTTCGCGCGCTTCATCCGCCGAGCGAACGTGCGGCACGATGACCCCGTCGGCGCCGCCATCGAGCGCGTTCAGGATATGCTCGTGCGCAGATGACGCCGGACGAACCAGCACGGGCTTGCCGGCGGCGCGCGCTGCCATGATGCAGTCGTCGAGCGAGCCGCGATCGAACGGGGCATGTTCGGCATCCAGCACGAGCAGGTCGAGCGGCGACAGCCCCAGCACTTCGACAACATGGCGGTGCGGGGTCTTGACCCAGGTCCCGGCGAGCAGCTCACCGGCGCGCAGGCGCTCGCGGAAGGTCATGCCCCCGCTCCCCACAGCTTGCGGCTCGCCAGCGCCGCGCCTTCGACCAGCGCGCCGAGCTTGGCGTAGACGATGTCGGGATCGACTGCGCCGAACCCGGCGAAGGTCGAAAAGCCGCAGTCGGTCCCGGCGATGACCCGCTCGCGGCCGAC
>NZ_JANMWY010000169.1:0-4881 GCF_031380695.1 Sphingomonas sp.
CGCCGCGGTGGTATCGATGCAGGTCACGCGTTCGGTCGCGAAACGCGCGACGTAATGCGGCCCGCCGGCCTTGGGTCCGGTGCCCGACAGCCCCTCCCCGCCGAACGGCTGGCTCTCGACCACCGCGCCGATCTGATTGCGGTTGACGTAGAGATTGCCGACGCGGGCGTGGGCCTCGACGAACGCCCGCGTCGTATCAATGCGGCTCTGCAAGCCCAGTGTCAGGCCGAATCCGGTCGCATTGATCGCGTCGATGACCTTGCCCAACTCGCCCGACTTCCACCGGACGACGTGCAGGATGGGTCCAAAATGCTCACGGTCGTGAGCGGTGAGGCTGGCGATCTCGACCATCGCCGGGGTAACATAATGGCCGTGCTCGGTCGCGGGCGGGAGGTCGAGCCGAGCGAGGAATTTGCCGTTCGTCGCCAGATCCACCAAATGTGCATCAAGCGCCATCTTGGCCTCGGCGTCGATCACCGGTCCGACGTCCGTCGCGAGATCGCGCGGATCGCCGATGATGAGAGCGCGCATTGCCCCCGCGATCATCGCCAGCATCGCGTCGGCCACATCGTCCTGTACGAGCAGTATGCGCAACGCCGAGCAGCGCTGACCCGCGCTCTGGAACGTCGAGGCGATGACGTCGCGCGTAACCTGTTCGGGCAGCGCCGACGAATCGACGATCATCGCATTCTGCCCGCCGGTTTCGGCGATCAGCGGGATGATCGCGCCGGGCCGATCGGCGAGGCCACGGTTGATCGCGCGCGCCGTGTCGGTCGAGCCGGTGAAGGCAACCCCGGCGACCAGCGGGTGGGCGGTCAGCGCCGCGCCGGTGCGGCCGTCGCCGGGGACGAGCTGGACAATCTCCTTGCGAATACCAGCGCGGTGCATCAGCTCGATTGCCAGTGCGCCAATCAGCGGAGTCTGCTCGGCCGGCTTGGCCAGCGCGGCGTTACCCGCCGCCAGCGCCGCCGCAACCGAGCCGATGAAGATCGCCAGCGGGAAATTCCACGGGCTGATGCAGGCAAACACTCCCCGACCGTGGAGACGCAGGCTATTGCTCTCGCCAGTCGGGCCGGGGAGCGCCAGGGCTCCTGCGAACTTGGTCCGCGCCTCGGCGGCGTAGTAGCGCAGGAAATCGACCGCCTCGCGCACTTCCAACACCGCATCGGGCAGCGTCTTGCCGGCCTCGCGAATGCACAGCGAGAACAGCGCGTCACGCTCCTGCTCGAAAAGATCTGCGGCGGCATTGAGCAGGCGCGCGCGCTCTACCCCGCCCATTGCGTCCCATTCGGGCTGAGCAGCTGCGGCGGCGCGGGCGGCGGCGTCGACCGCCGCTTCGTCCGCATCGCGCACCTCGCCGACGGTCAGCCGCGTATCGAACGGCGACACCACCGCCCGCGCCGGTCCACCCTTCCCCATCGTCGGCTGCGCGCTCCACGACTTCGCCTCGAGCCGCCGCAAACGCTCGACCAACGGTTCGCGCACCAGCGGATCGCTCAGGTCGCACCCCGCGCTGTTGCGCCGCCCTGTGCCGAAAATCGCATCGGGACAAGGGATTGCCAGATTGCGGCGCGGCGACAGTCGTTCCAGCTCCACGACCGGATCGCGGATCAGCGCATCGACCGGCACGTGCTCATCGGCGACCCGGTTGACGAAGCTCGAATTTGCGCCATTTTCCAGCAACCGCCGCACAAGATAAGCCAGCAATTCCTTGTGACTGCCGACCGGCGCATAGATGCGAACCGGGGTCTGCGGCTGGCCCATCTCGCGTTCTAGTGTCGCCAGCTCCTCATACAGCCCCTCACCCATCCCATGCAAACGCTGGAACTCAAGAGGTTTTCCTGCAGCCAAGGCCTTGACCGCGCCGATCGTATTCGCATTGTGTGTCGCGAATGCGGAGTAGATGACGTCATCCGCCGCCAGCATCGCCTTGGCGCAGGCGAGGTAGGACACGTCGGTCGCGACTTTGCGCGTCCACACCGGATAGTCGCTCAGGCCCGCCACCTGCGCCGCCTTGATTTCGCTGTCCCAATAGGCCCCCTTGACCAGGCGGACCATCAGGCGGCGACCGTGCCTGCGCCCGAGCGCGGCGACCCATTCGACCAGCGGCACCGCGCGCTTCTGATAGGCCTGAAGCGCCAACCCAAACCCGCCCCAGCCATTCGCGAACAACGCGTCGTCCGCCACCAGTGCCTCTATGATGTCGAGCGACAGTTCGAGCCGGTCGGCTTCCTCGGCATCGACGGTGAAGTGCACGTCGGCGGCGCTGGCCTTGGCGGCCAGGGCCCGCACCACGGGGAGGATCGCCGCCTTCGCCTCCTCGGCATGGGCGAATTCATAGCGCGGGTGGAGTGCGGACAGTTTGACCGAAATCCCCGGCGCGGCGCGAACGCCGCCGCTGGCGGAGGCGGCAATCCGATCGAGCGCGCCATGATAGGCCTCGGCATAGCGCGCCGCATCGGCATGGGTCCGCGCCGCCTCGCCGAGCATGTCGAAACTGTGGCTTAGCCCTTTCACCCGCTCCGGACGCGCCCGGGCGAGCGCTTCGTCGATCGTCCGCCCGAACACGAATTGCGCGCCGAGGATTTTCATGCCCTGCGCGACGGCGGTGCGGATGACGGGCTCGCCGAGCCTTCCGACCGCGCGGCCCAACGCCGAGCGCCAGCCCTCGCTGCGATCATTCGCACCATCGAGCACCTTGCCAGTCAGCAGCAGCGAAATGGTCGCAGCGTTGACAAACGTCGAGCGCGATCCGCCGAGCTTCTCGGCCCAGTCCGGGCCCGAGAGCTTGTCGTGAATCAGCTCGTCGGCGGTGCCCGCATCGGGAATCCGCAGCAACGCCTCGGCCAGGCACATCAGCGCTACGCCCTCGTCGCTGCCCAGATCATAGGCGTGCATGAAGGCGTCGAGCCCGGCTGGCTTGTGCGCCTTGACCCGCTCGACCAGCGTCCGCGCGATCGCTGCCGCAACCGGCGAGGCTTCGGCGGGCAAGCGCGCCTGCTCGATCCGCTCGGCAATAATTGCCTCTTCGTCCGGGCGATACGCTGCCCGAAGCGCGCTCCGGTCGGTCATCGGGTCAGACGAGCACGCCGTGGCAGTGCTTGTACTTGCGCCCCGATCCACATGGACAGGGCGAATTGCGGCTTTCGGGCTCGGTCACGGCCCCGACGGCGCCATCCTCGCCGGGAACCGCCTCCGGCATCGGTGGCAACGGCATCTGCAACGGCGGCAGGCCTGACATGGCATTGCCCGTTGCCCAGTCGATATCCGCGCTATCGTCGTCGCCCGACAGCGGATCGATGTGGCTGGTAAGGAAGTCGGGCATCTGCATCGGGGCCGGATCGAAGCTGACCTGAGCGCGCATCAGCACCCGCGTGACGTCCTCGCGGATCGAGATCAGCAGCCGTTCGAACAGCAGGAACGCCTCCTGCTTGTATTCGTCGATCGGCTTCTTCTGGGCGTAACTGCGCAAGTGAATGACCTGGCGCAGTGCGTCGAGCGTCGCCAGATTTTCCTTCCAGAAATGGTCGAGCGTCTGAATCAGCACATTCTTCTCGACCTCGACCCAACCGACCTGGTCGACGCTCGCCAGCTTGTCGGCCATGACCGTGTCGGCCCGGTCCTGGATGCGCTGGGCGAGCATGTCCTGCTCGACCGCTTCCTCGCCCAGCCAGTCGTCGATCGGCGGCTGCAAGCCGAGCACCGCGTCGATGCTCTCTTTCAGGCCGGCAACGTCCCACTGCTCGGGATACGTCCCCGGCGGGCAGTGCGCCGCGACCAGGCTCGTCACCGTTTCCGCGCGCATATCGCTGACCACGTCGCTGACGTGATCGGCGTCCATGATGTCCGCGCGCTGCTCGTAGATTACCTTGCGCTGGTCGTTCATGACGTCGTCGAACTCGACCACCTGCTTGCGGATGTCGTAGTTGCGCGCCTCGACCTTCTTCTGCGCAGTTTCGATCGCCTTGCTGATCCACGGCGAGACGATCGCTTCGCCATCCTCCAGATTCTTGTTCATCAACCGCGCGAACATCGTCTGCGGGCCGAAGATGCGCAGCAGATCGTCGTCGAGGCTGAGGTAGAAGCGCGACAGGCCGGGGTCGCCCTGGCGGCCGGACCGCCCGCGCAGCTGATTGTCGATGCGGCGGCTCTCGTGGCGCTCGGTGGCGAGCACGAACAGCCCGCCGACCTCGAGCACGCGGCGCTTCTGCTCGGCGACTTCGGCCTTGATCTTGGCGATGGCGGCATCGCGTTCGACGCCCTCGGCCAGCCCGCTCAGCTCATCGTCGACCCGAAACTCGACATTGCCGCCAAGCTGGATGTCGGTGCCGCGTCCAGCCATGTTGGTGGCGATGGTCACCGCCCCCATGCTGCCAGCCTGCGCGACGATATGCGCTTCCTTCTCGTGGAAGCGGGCGTTGAGCACCTCGTGGCGAATGCCTTCCTGGTCGAGGAATTCGGACAGCATTTCCGACTTCTCGATCGACACGGTGCCGACCAGAACCGGCTGGCCCTTCTCCTGCCGCGCCTTGATCTCCTTGGAAATCGCACCGAACCTGTCGGTGATATTCTTGTAGAATTCATCGTCCTCGTCGACCCGCTTGACCTCGACGTTGGTCGGGATCGTCACGACGTTCATCTTGTAGATGTCGAAGAATTCCGGCGCCTCGGTCAGCGCGGTACCGGTCATGCCCGACAGCTTCGGGTACATGCGGAAATAATTCTGGAAGGTGATCGAGGCGAGTGTCTGGTTTTCCGGCTCGATCGCCACGCCCTCCTTGGCCTCGACCGCCTGGTGAAGCCCGTCCGACCAGCGCCGCCCGTCCATCATCCGGCCAGTGAACTCGTCGATGATGATGACCTTCTCGTCCTTGACGATAT